>JASHTR010000459.1 GCA_030040455.1 Terriglobia bacterium
GGGGAGCGAATTGACTTTCTTTTGCAAGAGTTGAATGTCGTCAAGCGCTTGCTGGATTTCTTTCCGGAGTTGTTGGATTTCATCATTGCTATTATTACTGCTGGCTTGCGCTGTTGACGCGCTCTGCGTAGGACCCGTAGCCGACCAACCGGAGCAATTCAATATGACTGCCAGCCCAACCGCCGCCAGCCAGCGCTTGATGGTCGCCTTGTTAGACTTGTAAATGCCTGCCTCGAACACACTCCACCTCCTGAATCGGTCTTCTCTGGCCAGACGGACTGGCCCGGAGCTACCTGCGACGAAGCGTTGCTGTCCTGGAAGACATCAAGGTCTGGGTGGATGAGCACGACGTGGTGTTCAAGCAGTCTTAGCCTATCGGTTTGCTCTGACTCCGTCCAATCAAAACATTCTATCGAACGAACGTGTTTTTTCTATTGCGCAGCGTGATCTTGCGGTCGCAACCAAAGCACGGTGGCATCATCGCCGCGAATGCAGGAAAACTTTGGGGTAATTTTCATGCTTCGGAGTGTCGGAAAGCGGTGGTAGCCGCGACGAATTCGAAAGTATGCGGTAAGCGGGGTACATCGTCTCCTCGGAGTCAACACTCCCGATCCCGACAGGGCCATCACTCATCCTGGATTGATGATTACAATCCCCGGAACGATTATCACGATCCCCGGAATCGTCATCACGATCATTTCAGAATGCCCATCACCATCGCCCGGAATCCGCACTCCGACTTCCGCGATAGCTTCGTCAAACAGCCGCAATCCTATTGCGCTTCGTCGCAGCGTCCCTTATCCTACCCCAAGTGGTACTTAGGGCCAATCGGCCTAAATTTTTCAATGAGAAATGCGGGTTAGCCCCGCTCATTCTGCCGAAAGCTCAGTGGGGAAATGCCAGCCGTCCGCCGAAATACGCGGTTGAAGGTCTTCGGTACTCCAAAGCCGACAGCGTGGGCGACACGATACGAGGGTAAGTCGGTCTCGATGAGTAGCCGTTTCGCCCGTTGCAATCGGCATTGAGTTATCTCAGAAAGAATAGACCGCCCAACAGTACTAGAGAATCGCCTCTCAACTGTTCGGCGGGAAATCCCCAGCGAGCCGACAACATCTGACACGTTAATGGGTTGCGCGGCGTGATCCCTGATGAATCGCAGTGCGCGGGCGACGCAGGGATCTTCTTGCCCAACGGGATCACTCGACACCCGGGTAGCTACATAGACCGGCTCGACCGCCACAACGTGCCCGCGCTCGAGTCGGCCTGAAATCAGACCATCAAGCATTTCTGCGGATTGGTACCCGGCTTTTTCCAGATCCAAGGCAACACTCGAGAGGGAGGGGGTGGAAAGCCCGCACATCATTTCGTCATTATCCACGCCCACGACTGCGATCTGATCAGGCACGGCCAGTGCTGAGGTGGCGCAAACCTGGAGGACCGCACGTCCACAAACATCATTGCAGGCCATTAGTCCAACGGGCTTGATTAGAGATTTCAACCAATCCGAAAGGCTCCGCTGCTCATCCTCCCAATGTTCGATCCATTTTTGCCCGTGCAACAAATTCCCTAACGTGATTCGGCGCACCTCGCATTGAAATCGGCTTTCCCTCACGTACCCGTAGAAAGCTTCCTCCCGACGTTCTGACCACCCACACCCCTTAAATCCGCAGAACGCGAAACGCCGAAGGCCTCGATCCGCTAAATGGGTCGCGGCCATTCGTGCGATGGCTGCGGAATTCGTCCGAATTTCGCCGAATTTTTTTCCGCTTTGGGGCGGCCAGGCTTGCTCCACACTGGAGGCAACAAACGGAAGCCCGGTTGCGTGAATTACCTTTGCCATATGCCGCGAATGGACGCGCCCTATTATTCCGTCTCCTTTCCAGGATCCGTCTTTAGGTAAAAACTGTTCAAGGTGCCCGGGCGCAACGTAGAGGGACCACGGTCCGTGCAGACGGGAGTAGCGAACTATCCCTCGGAGAACTCCTCGCCCATACTCGGTTGAGGTTTCCAGCAATAAGCCCACTCGAAGCGGGCGTCTTAAATGAGGGATTCTTCTGCTAGCCTTAGGGACCTTCCCTGTAGCATTAGACATGACGCAAGACAACTATCAATAGCCAATAATAGGCCAGTTGGTCTCGCTTTTTCAAGGATTTTCTCGAATCGAGGTTGCCGTAAATTGTCCCTATTTTGTCGCAAATTGGGGATTGACAGTTGAGCGTAGACAAACTTAAATATTGGCGCACAGTCGTTAAAGATGCGGCGCTATTGGCTGAGCGAAAAACGAGGAGGAAAACCCATGAAGAGCATGAATAGAAGGCAAAAGCTGAGACGCGCAGCAAACGCCTTCCCCCGGTCTCCTTACAAACTTCCAGTCTGGATCATAGCGATTGGATTCTTAATTTTCGGTTTGGCCAAGCCTGTTAGCGCCCAGCAGGCCCATGGGCGAGTCTCGGGCTTTGTGGTTGACTCGTCGAACGCTGCCGTGCCCGGCGCCAGGGTTACTTTGCGCAACGTGAGCACCGGAGTGGTGAGCATCAGCCAGACAAACTCATCCGGCCAATACCTCTTCAACTACATTCTGCCCGGGGGCTATACGGTAACGGTGGAGCACGCCGGATTCAGGGAATTTGTGCAAGAGAACGTCACTGTTTTGGCGGCCGGCGATGTTACGGTGAACGCGCGCTTAGAGGTCGGCGCGGTCTCCCAAACAGTAACGGTGAGGTCAGCCCCACCTGGGGTTCAATTCAATACCACGAACATGAGTTTGACTGTGCAGCCGCAGCTGGTGGAAAGCTTGCCAATTCAGCAAGACAACCCTTACAGCCTTGCGTTGCTGGATTCGGCAGTCGTGAACGAGTATTGGGATCCTGCTCATCGCCTCCCGTTTTACATGTGGGCTGCGGGAGGCACGAACATTGGTGGCCCCACGAGTGGAATGAACGACGTAGAACTGGACGGCATGAGCACGCTCGCGGGCGGCGAAAGTGCGTACACTCCGCCCGTGGACGCGACCCAGCAGGTCTCCGTGCAGGAGAATTCAGTCGGTGCCGAATACGGCTACACTGCCGGGGGTACGCTCCTCGTTACCACGAAGTCTGGCACGAACCAGGTCCATGGGACCGTATACTATTTGGGCGACAACCCCGCCACAAATGCCTTGGCGGACCGGGTCACCCGCAGCCCGAATACATTCTATAAGGACCAGTGGGGGGCTAGCGTTGGATTTCCAATCAGGCGGAATAAGATTTTTAATTTTGGATCATACGAGCAATGGCGGATCCAATCGCCGTCCGAGCTTTTAGCGACTGTCCCAACTATCGCTGAACGCAACGGAGACTTCTCCCAGGCGCTAACGCCGCAGGGCACGCAGCGCATTATTTACAATCCATTTACGACGCAATTTAATCCGACGACCGACGTGGTGACCCGCCAGCCATTTCCGGGTAATATCATTCCCGCAGACATGATGGATCCCGCGGGCTTGCTGGCCGTGAAAAATATGTGGATGCCCAACCATGCCCCCACTGACCTTTCAGGGATCAACAATTTTCAGGACACTTTTCCCTGGTGGGACCACTACTACAACATCTTCGATCGCGTCGATTACAACGTGAGCAATAAATGGCGGCTTTTCGGCCGCGTTGGTGTGTTCCGAACACATTTGGACAACCCCAACTTTGGTGGCACCGCTGACTATATCTCGGAGAACGGCGGAATCATGAATGCATTAAATGTGCTGGGCGACGCCCTCTATACGATCAGTCCGAGCACCATCCTTGATTTCAGGTTCGGCGTTGACAAAATGGAAGATGACTACGACTCGTCGTTGGCTCAGGTGTCGCCAAGTACCTGGGCACAGTTTTGGCCGAACGGATGGTACAAAACCATGCTCGCCGACAACGCCGGTGAGGGCCTCTATTACCCGAGCTTGAATTTCACCGGCAATGGTAGCGCGCCTGGAACTTTAGCTCAGTGGTGGTACGCGCATGAGCGGGTCGCCGCGCTAGACGCGAGCATAACTCATGACACTGGCATTCATAACATGTCAGCCGGATTGCAATACCGCTACACGTGGGCTGTGGACAATGAGCATGCGGGGGAGGGTGAATTCACTTTCAACTCCGTCGACACAGGAAACACGTTCCTCAGCAACTACAATCCGGCGGAGAGCGGAGACATGTACGCCTCAGCGCTGTTGGGTGTTGTGGATTCTGGGGATGCGACCATTGCGCCGAACCTGGACCTGCGTACGCCGCTGTATGCGCTTTACTACCAGGATAATATCAAGGCGAGGCGAAACATTACCTTAAATCTGGGTTTGCGCTGGGAATATGATGCGACACCACTCGAGGTAAACCATCGGATGAATGGTGGCGCTGGAAATGAAACGCTGAACTTGAATGCTCCAATCCAACCCCTGACAGCCTTGGCGAGCAGCGGTCAACTGCAGATGCCTTCTCAGGTGACGGCTATTGCCCAAATACCCTACAAATATGACGGCGCGATGGAATTCACCAGCGGCTCGAATCCGCGCATGTTCAGTGCCCCTATGGCCAACTTCCTGCCGCGCGCAGGCATCGCCATTGCTCTTAACAGCAAGACTGCCATCCGAATGGGGTACGGTCGCTATATGGAGGATACGTCGCAAGAGGTCGACGATGAGACCGATTATGTTCCCTATTACGGCTTCAGCGAGGAGACCCAAGTCATCGGTCCGATTGAGGGCGTGCCACAAACTCTTTTGAGCAATCCCTTTCCGGCAACCAATCCTGTGCTTCTGCCTACCGGTACGAGTGACGGCGCCTATACCGGTCTAGGGAACTCGCTTTCAAATCTCTGGAACGGCAACACCTTCAAAAATACGATGAACGACCGCTTCAACTTTTCCATCCAGCGGCAGGCGCCGCAAGGGTTCACGGTGAGCGCCACCTATTTTATGGCATTCATGCACAACGTCCCGTACATTGGGTATAACCTCAACCAAATGAATCCGGAGCTTGGGGTTAAGTACCAGGGCTTAACGTCCCAATCTGTTCCTAATCCCTTCTACAATCTTCTGCCGGCAAATGAGATGCCTGGTACTTTACGAACTGAGCCGACGGTTTCGGCGAGCCAGTTACTCGTTCCCTATCCGCAGTATGGCAGCTTGACGGAAAATGGCTGGCCGGGCAGCAGCAACCATTATTATGCCTTCCAGTTTCA
>JASHTR010000460.1 GCA_030040455.1 Terriglobia bacterium
CAGCATGGGTGAAACGATTGAGGGCCTGATTGCGCCGCGCGCCTTCCAGCGCTTCGGCGGAGCTATCAACGCCCAGCGTCGATTCGCAGCACGCGGCAAGCGCCAATGCAAAGCCGCCCTCGTAACAAAAACCGTCGAAGAGCCGGCCGCGAGCGTATTCGAGCGCCGCAGCCCGATTCTCACGCTGGTCGAGATACCCGCCGGTCTTCTGCCCGCCCAGCAGGTCGAAGCGGAACTTCACTCCATTTTCCTCGACCACCACCTCAGGCGATGGCTCGCCGCTGAGCACCCCCTTTTGTTCAGGCAAGCCTTCGAGCGCACGCACGGCCACATCGTTCCGCTCCACAATGGATCGCGGCTTGAAGCGCTCTTCGAGAATCGCCGCCACTTCCTCTTTCAACCGTTCCATCCCCTGGCTCAGAGTCTGCACCACGAAGCAGTCCGCGTAGCGATCGATGATGAGCGAAGGCAGCAGGTCCGCCTCGGAAGATACCATGCGATACGCTTGGGCTCCGGCCGTCACCTGCTCGCGGAAAGCGGCCGCCTCCAGGATCCGCTGCTCCAAAAACGCGCGATTGAACGGCCGCTCCTCGCGGGTGAGAAGCCGCAAGACGATCTGCGATTGGCTGCTGTATAGCGCCTGCCCCCAGAATTGCCTTTTGCCGTCAACCATGCGCACCACGGCACCCGGCTCAATTCCGCCGCTTTCTTCTATCGTGCTTCGATAAATCCAGGGATGGCCGCTGAGGATTCGCTCGGCGGCGCGTCGGGAGATTTTGATTTCCGGCAGATTCATAACGATTAGGGGTTACCCGCAAATGACGCGAACAACGAGCAGCACCGAAAGAAGAATTTCACCGCGGAGCGCACAAAGAGCTCAGAGAGCAATTTGATAGAATTAGCAAGATGTTGAAAAGCCGTAGAAACCGTATCTGCTTATTAGAAATGCCGAGATTTTTCGTTTGGCTCAGAACGACAGTTCAACGGACTTTCAGAATCTTGTAAGGTGCAATGCTGCTTTCCGATTTCGATTATAAACTCCCTCACGAGCTGATTGCCCCAAGACCGCTTGCCGAGCGCGACACCTCCCGGATGATGGCGCTCGACCGCGCGGCAGAAACCTGCGAGGATCGGGCATTCCACGAGTTGCCGGAATTGCTTGTGCCGGGAGACTTGCTGGTGTTTAACAACACCAAGGTCTTCCCTGCCCGGCTGCTCGGCCGGCGCCGGGGAATCACGGCGCAGCCGGTGGGAAAGAACAACCCGCAAGCCGGAGAGTTCCTCACCGGCGAGGTGGAGCTCCTGCTGACAAAATGCGAAGGCGGGGACGTGTGGCAAGGGCTGGTTCATCCGGGCCGCAAGGTCCGCACCGGCGAAGTGCTGGTGTTCGGCGATGGCGGTGAATTGGAGGCGGAGGTGTTGGAGCGCGGCCCGCGTGGCTCGCGCCGGGTACGCCTGCGCGCACTCCAGGGGAACGTGGAGGCGCAGATCGAAAACCTGGGACACGTGCCGCTGCCGCCCTACCTTGGCCGCCCCGATGAAGAGAACGACCGTGAAGCTTATCAAACGGTCTACGCCAAGGTCACAGGCGCTGTCGCCGCACCCACCGCCGGCTTGCATTTCACCCCGCGCGTTTTCGAATCGCTGCGGAGACGGGGAATCGAGACTTGCGAGTTAACGCTGCACGTGGGGCCCGGCACCTTCCGGCCAGTGCACGCGGAGCACGTCGAGGGGCACCGGATGGAGAGTGAGCGTTACACCGTGCCGCCTGAAACGGCAGAGGCGATCCAGCGCGCGCGCGATGAGAACCGCCGGGTGATTGCTGTCGGCACCACCTGCACGCGTACCCTCGAATACCTTGCGCAGCGGGAGGGTGGCAAGATCACCGCTTCGCGCGGAGAGACGGACCTTTTCATCACGCCCGGCTTTCAGTTTCGCGTGACAAGCGGCCTGCTCACCAATTTTCACCTGCCTCGCTCCACCTTGCTCATGCTCGTCTGCGCCTTCGCGGGGCGCGACCTCACCTTTCAGGCTTATCGGCGCGCGGTGGAGCAACGCTATCGTTTTTTCAGTTACGGTGACTGTATGCTGGTTCTTTAACCGAGGCTAGGGATTGACGCTGGGACGGCTCGCCATATAGCGCTTGGCGTTTTCCACCAATTGCGCCGCTTCCGGCAACTCTTCAAGGGCTTTCTGGACGAGCGGATCGTTCTCTGTTGCCACATGATCCGCGACTTGCATTCCATAAACAGTACTCAGAATATCTTCCTGGATGTGAAGCTTGATAAAGCTCAGGTTGTCCGCAACGTCCTTGTCGGAAACCTGGATTTTTTCATTTTCGAGATAGTTCTTGAACGCCTCGATCACCGCATCATCCGGATCAAAATTCTTCGGCACGTCCTCGTGCGTGGCGAGATACTGCTTGCCGAAATTGAAAAAGGCGCTGTGGGCCATGAGCTTCTGCTCCACGTCGTTCACTTTCGGGTCCTCGAGTTCCACATCCGGGGTGATGCCACCGCCGCCGTAAACCTTGCGTCCGCCGTCCGTGTAATACACCTGGCGATGAGGGGACGAGGTCTCGTCGTCATGGTTGTAGTAATCCCAGAGCGAAATGTCGGAATAGTCGCGTTGAATCAGGCGGCCGCTCGGCGTGTAATAGTGCGCGGTGGTGAGCGCGAGACCTGTGTCATCGCTCAGCGGATAAACGGTCTGCACCAGGCCCTTGCCGAAGCTCGGCTGACCCACAACCAGGGCGCGATCGTGGTCCTGCAAGGCACCGGTCACTATTTCGGCGGCGCTGGCGGTATTGCCATTGATCAGGACGATCATCGGGTAATCCTCGCCGTGATCGCCTCCCGTCACGTAGTAACGGCGTTCCCTGGAATTGCGCCCGTAATGATAAACAATCAGTTGGTTCTTTTCGAGGAAGTGGTCCGCAACCTCCACCGCCTGTTGGAGCAGGCCGCCGGGATTCCCGCGCAGGTCAAGGACGAGGCCGCGCAGATGCTTAACGTCGAGACGCTTGAGGGCCGCCGACAACTCATCATTGGTGGTTTCATCAAATTTAGTGAGCCGGATATAGCCGATTCCGGGACGAATCATGAAGGACAAATCCACGCTGTGCTCGGAAATTTGGGCGCGGGTGATGGTGAATTGGAGAGGTTTGGAACCGCCGACACGGCTCACCGTCACTTGCACCACCGTTCCCTTCGGGCCTTTCAGCATCTTGGCCACCTGGTCCACGCTGAGGCCCTGGGTGGGCTTTTCATCCACCTTGACGATAACGTCTCCGGCGCGAATGCCCGCCCGCATGGCCGGCGAGCCGTGAAAGGGATAAACCACCACGGTCACCAGGCGGTTATAAGAATTCAGGCGTTGCTGGATCACCATCCCCACGCCAAAATACTTTCCTTCCTGGTCTTCCCGGAGCTGCTCGAAAGCTTTCGGGCTAAAAAAATTGGAGTGAGGGTCCAGGGTCCGCAACATGCCCGGGATCGCGCCCACCGTCATGCTGCTCGAAGGGCCAAAGATGGCATCGTCGGCATCGACGGAGTCCGCATAGTTCTGCTGAACGATGCTATAGACCCGGGTAAATTTTCTGAGGCTGGCCTGGAGGCCGGAGTCATCCTCGTTTTGGCCTGTCGCTTCAACACGACTGCCATAAATGCCGCCCAAAACAGCGCACAAAACAATTGTGGAGATTACAACCCAAAGCGTGCGACGGGTCTGTTTCATTCCCACCTCAATCCAAGCCGATTATAACACGCAGGATACAGACCGTAGGGCGTAGACCGCACCCCGCATCCTTAAACCATCAGGCATCCGCTCTGCACGCGGCGCTATCCGCCCTGCGTTATACGCTATGCTATGCGTTCGACGTTCCTACTGCATCCCCCGGCTGGCCATGTATCGCTGCGCGTGGAGGAGGAGCTCCTTCGCCTGCCCCAAACTCTCGAGGGCTTTCTGAACGAGCGGATCGTTGTCTACACTGATCCGGTTGGCCGCATCTTCGCCGTAAATCGCCCCTATCAGTTGCATCCGGATACGCTCGCGGATAAACGCTTCGCTGTTTTTGAGATCCTGGTCCGATATTGAAACCTGATCCGAAACCAGGAATCTTCCGAACTCCTCCATCACCTTGCTGCTGGGCCTGAAATCGGGGGGCACCGTCTTGTGGGTCGCGAGATAGCTGCGCCCGAAATCGAGAAAGGCGCCGGCCTCGACCAGCTTCTGCTCCGCCGGGCTGAGCTTTGAAGGAGGCACCTCAACGTCCGGTGAAATGCCGCCTCCACCATACATTTCGCGGCCGCCGTCGGTGAGGCGAACCTGCGTATGCGGCAACGGCGTAGGGTCATAATGATAATAGTAATCGTAGAATGAGATATTGGAGTAATCGCGCTGGATGAGCCGGCCGCTGGGCGTATAGTAACGCGCAGTGGTCAGCAACAGCATAGTGTCGTTGCTGAGCGGGAATTCCGTCTGAACCAGCCCCTTGCCGAAACTTCTCTGTCCCATCACCAAGGCGCGGTCGTGATCCTGCAAGGCCCCGGTCACGATCTCGGTGGCGCTGGCCGTGTTTTTATTGATGAGCACAACAATGGG
>JASHTR010000461.1 GCA_030040455.1 Terriglobia bacterium
ACCCCATCCCGAAGCCCGCGATCGCGTCATCCGGAGGGCTTTCGAAAACGGTCTCCTGGTGCTGGGCTGCGGGGAGAGCACGGTGCGCCTGATGCCGCCGCTCATCCTTGAAGAAGAACATGCCGACTTCGCGCTCGGCGTCCTGGATCGTTGTATTGCGGAAGTTGAAAACTGAGGGCGACTTGGCGGCCGGCATTTCTTTACGGACCGTCGTAAATTTTTGCGATTCCTGGCACACAGCTTCGGGTACGTGCGGAATTACATGGTGCGCCAGGCATTGTTCGGTGTTTCCCCATGTCCCTGCTCGCGTCTGCTGTATATGCGGCGTTGAGGTGGAAAGAACGCCGGCGCGCGCTGCGAGCGGGCGTTGGCATGGCGGAAGAAAGCACCTCCTCCCAGATAACCGGCCGCACCGGAGAGACGCTGGCTTATTGGTTTCTGCGGCGCGAAGGCTATACCATGGTGGCAAGGAATTTGCGATTGCGGCCAGCGGCGGGTGAGCTGGACCTGGTAGGATGGGACGGCGCGGTTCTGGCTTTTGTGGAGGTCAAGACCCGCACGAGCGCGGCAGCCGGCCCGCCGGAAATGGCGGTGATGCGTCGCCAGCAGAAGCGGATTGCCAGGGCTGCTGCAATTTATACGCGGCGGTTGAAACGGAAAGCGATCGACTACCGCTTTGATGTTGTTAGTGTCGCGTGGAAGCCACGCGAAGGGTATGAACTGAAATTGATCAAAGGTGCTTTCAAGGGTTAACAGCTTGCGGAGCGCTGCGGGCTACGCGGTTGCGCGCGAATAACGCAAGCGGTGCGTAGCGCAGAGTTTCCCGTCTTTGGAAACTCTGCGGCCTGTCCGTTAATTGCCAAAGAAAAGCCGCAGCCCCCGCCTTGCGGGGTCTGCGCTACTCGGCTTTTGCGTGAAAGCAAAACGCAAATGGAAAGTCAGGAGTTGAAAGTCCAAAGTCGAAAGAAGTAGTCGCTTTGACTTTCAACTTTGAACTTTTGGCTTCTCTTTTGCCTTCGGCGAACTGAAAACCGGTGGCCCGCGGCGATCGTTTTACGCTAATTGCGCGTTTGCCCCCAACACCTCCGGAAAGGAGACGAGGCGCTTGCCTGAACTCAGAAAAGATCCCGTGACGGGCCGATGGGTCATCATCTCTACCGACCGCGCGAAGCGGCCCAATGATTTCGTGCGAGAGAAGGTTGAAATTCGCGGTTCCGGCTTCTGCCCTTTTTGTTATAACCACGAGTCCAAAACGCCTCCGGAAATTATGGCCTATCGCAGCGACGGCAGCGCGCCCAATACGCCGGGCTGGTCGTTGCGCGTGGTGCCTAACAAGTTTCCGGCGTTGCGCGTTGAAAGCAGCCTCTACCGGCAAGGGGAAGGCCTGTTTGACAAAATGGAAGGCTTTGGAGCCCACGAAGTGATTATTGAGTCGCCCGAACATAGCAAGACGATGGCGATGCTTTCCCCGCGCCAGATTGAGGACGTGCTCTGGGCCTTTCACGACCGCATCTTTGATCTGAAGAAGGATCGGCGGTTCAAGTATGTGCTCATTTTTAAGAATCACGGCGAGGCGGCCGGCGCTTCGCTGGAGCACTCTCATTCTCAGCTCATCGGCCTCCCGATCATCCCCAAGCGCGCGTTGGAAGAGGTGGCGGGCGCAAAAGAATATTTTGAGTACAAAGACCGCTGCATCTATTGCGATATCATCCAGCAGGAAACGGAAACCGGCGTGCGCATGATTGCGGAAAACCAGGCGTTTGTGGCCATCGCTCCGTTTGCTCCCCGCTTCCCATTCGAAATGTGGCTGCTCCCCAAAGGTCATCAGTCCGCTTACGAGCAATCTCTCAAGCATGAATATGAGCAGTTTGCGCTGATCCTGAAAAGCATGTTGATGCGGCTGGACCACGTGCTCGAACAGCCAGCCTATAACTTTGTGATCCACTCTTCTCCGCTCGCCGAGGGGTCCAACGACTATTATCACTGGCACATGGAGATCATGCCCAAGTTAACGAAGGTAGCCGGCTTCGAGTGGGGCACCGGCTTTTACATCAACCCTACTCCTCCCGAAGAAGCGGCCAAATTTCTCCGCGAAGCTGACGTGCCAGCCTCGGTGGTTGGTTAATCGCGGGAAGCGACAGGAAGCAGCCATGGGATTCTCAACGGACGCGATTCATATCGGGCAGGAGCCTGACCCCGCCACCGGGGCCATCATCGTTCCCATCTATCAGACTTCCACCTTCGTGCAGGAGGAGCTCGGCAAGAACCGTGGCTACGAATACGCCCGCACGTCGAATCCCACCCGCTCTGCTCTCGAGCGAAACCTGGCGGTGCTGGAGTCAGGCCGCTATGCCTTTGCCTTTGCTTCCGGGATGGCTGCTATTCACGCGGTCATGGAGCTGCTCAAAGCGGGGGATCATGCGGTGGCAGGTCGCAATTTATACGGTGGCACCTTCCGCTTGTTTGAGAAAGTGCTCAAAGATTCCGGTTTAACCTTCAGTTATGCCGATACGCGCCATCCTGAGGAAATAGAAAGCGCGATCGGCCCCACCACGCGCCTTGTCTACATCGAAACTCCCACTAACCCGGTCATGGAGCTTACGGATATCCACGCCGTGGCGGAGCTTGCGCACCGGCACGGCCTGCTGCTGGCGGTGGATAACACTTTTATGAGCCCCTTCTTCCAGCGTCCGCTGGCGCTGGGCGCGGACATTGTGATCCACAGCACCACGAAATACTTGAACGGCCACAGCGATGGCGTGGGTGGCGCAGTGATCCTTAAAGACGCGGCGATTGCGGAACGGCTCCAGTTCCTGCAGAACGCAGCGGGGGCCATCCTGGGACCGTTTGAGTGCTGGCTGATTCTGCGAGGGGTAAAAACGCTGGCGGTTCGAATGCGGCAACACGACGCGAACGGGCAGGTGATCGCCAGGCGCCTGGAAAGCCACCCCAAGGTGAAGAAAGTCTACTATCCCGGCCTCCCCTCCCATCCGCAGCACGAGCTTGCGCGACGGCAGATGACGGGGTTCGGCGGCATGATTGCCTTTGAGACCGGATCGCTAGAAAATGCCCG
>JASHTR010000462.1 GCA_030040455.1 Terriglobia bacterium
AAAAATACGCGCCCTTATGGAACACGGGAAACCAGACGGTAGCCCCCTCGACAACGTCATTATCGTCCATATTTCCGCCGTACGGCCCGGCGGAACCGGAGGTCTCGACTTCATCGCCAGGCGCCGCCACGCCAATGCACCCGAGCATGGCGCGCACCGGAATCACAAAGTGATAACCCAAACTCTCCAGCAGGCGCGGGCTGGCGGTCTGCTTTTCCAGGTCGAGGTCCCAGGGAATGAGGTCGCCGCGCTGCGGCCTGACGGCGCCCATTTTATAGAAGTTCTTATATTGCTTCTCTGCCGCGCCCGCGGTCAGGATGTCCGGGTTGAGGCGGTAGGAGGAGTAGCCCCAGCTGCGGTCGATGCGGACCTTATCGAGGTGCACCTCGATCGCGTCGCCGCGCTCTGCTCCCTCAATATAGAACGGCCCCATCAACGGGTTGCCCTCTTCCGGATAGACATACGGCTGCTGCAAATGCCGCTTGCCGGTTTTATCCTGCCCGCCGGAATCCCAGGTGCTTGTGATCACGGTGTCGCCGGAATGGATACGGAGCACCGGCTTTTCATGGCAGGAGAAAACGCGGGAGTGATGGTCGGGATAAATCGTGTACGTGGCGGCACTGAGCCACAGCGGGAATAGTAGGAAGAGAATCCACAGCGGGAATAGTAGAACACGAATCTGCGTTCTCATTATTTTTGCCTCGTTCATCATCCTGCGGTGTGGGTGGCGAACCGCTCTGGAACCGGCTCGCCGGGCGGCATAGAAAAGTACGAATGGAGCGGCGCCGGCAAATTAGCTGGCAGCCGCCCATACGGCCCGCTAAGCGGCGCCGGCTAAAATCGCTAGAACATGAACCTAAGTGCAAGTTGCAGCTCCCGACCGGGGCCCGAACCCAATATTTCTCCGAAAGTACCATCTTCCATGACTCCGTCCGGGGGATTTTGATCGAAGGGCGGCGTGTTGAACAGGTCGTACGATTCCAGGCGCAACTGTAGCGTCTTTGATTCGGTGATCCTAATGTTCTTGTAGAGCGCAAGATCCACGTCGGTCAAACCTGGGCCGGTGAGAATATTGCGGCCTTCATCCCCATAATGACCCAAGGCAACCCGGAAAGCTGAAGTATTGAACCACTCGTTAAGCGTGGGATTGGAGAGCGTCGGATTGAAGAGAAGGTCCGGGCGCCGGGAGTCACCCTCATTACAACGGGAGCAGCCGTCGTTCACCGGCTGGACGCTCTGCGTCACTTCAAACGGCATTCCCGTTTGCCATGTAAACACGCCGTTAGCGTGCCACCCCCCCAAAAAGTGACCCAGGCCTGCGGTATGGTTCCGGTAAAATGGCAGTTCATAGAGCCACGACATAGTGATGCGGTGCCGCATGTCCGGTTCCCCCAGGCCCTTTTCCGCTTTAGCGTCGAATGGATCGCTCATCCGGAGTGCGCCGTTTCCTGAAAAGGAGCTGAACATGTCTTTGGAATACGTATACGTGAACACGAAGGAGATACCGTTCGAAAGGTGCTTTTCTAAGCGAGTGATCAGCCCGTTATAGGTTCCGTATGCGTCGGTATCTATAAGCTCAATATCGCTGTACTGAGGAAATTCCCGTTCGGTTTGGCCGGCCAGGACATTGATATCGTTATACTCCGCGGGGCGATCGAAGTGAGTGGACTTCGATCCCACATAGCCCACTTCGAGGGTAATTTTTTTGGGGAGCACGTGTTCGATATTGAAGGTCCACTGCTGGGAATTAGCCAACCCGTAGTCCTTGGGCACTCCTAGGATCTCCGGCGTCTCCGAGCCCACAATGCTGGTTGCGTCGGCAGGATTGGCCATAGTGACGGTTACATTTCCCGGGGTCTGTACCTGATCGATGCTGAGATTGAACGGCGGGTTCGAGGCCATCACGGATATCTTGTTCCACATATTCTGGGTGTAGTACACGCCGTAAGACCCGCGGACCACAGTGGCATTGCTGCCGCTGAAGGGCCTGTAAGCGAAGCCGAAGCGAGGAGCAAAATCGTGGTGATCCCAGTCGTAGAGGTTACCCGAGACGCCGGGAGCCGGGAAAAGTTGGCCGGTGCTCATATTAATATTGTCGGTTAATCCCCGGATGTCCCGGATCGGTGAATCCAACTCCCAGCGTAGCCCGTAATTAATAGTTAGTTTAGGAGTTGCCTTCCAGTCGTCCATAAAGTAAGGCTGCAGGTGGTAATCGGCCAGCCGGACGTAGGTCTCCCCCGCCGAGAATCCCGGAATTGGCGTAGCCGGAGCAACCGCTTCCTCAACTTGGTACGGCTGGTCGAGCAAGAAGTCGGACCAGGGGGATCCGGTTATGCTGCCGTTGAAGTCAAATACGCCCGTCACATAGGTGTAACTCTGACGGCGTACTAAGAGCCGCTCGTATTCCATTCCAACCTTGAACTGGTGTGAACCGTGCGCGAACGAAAAGTCATCAGCGAGCCTACGATTTTCATCCCAGATGGTAGTCGGCGTCGCATTTCCCAAGGCCGTGAGTCCGGTAATGCCGATGCTGGGGACGCCCTGGACATAAGGATCGCTATCCAAACCGGGGATCAATAGATTGTTAGCGATGCTGAAACCGCTCGGGACGGTATCGTGCGAGCCCCAAATATCCCGGTTGTAAGAGATACTGAATTGGTTAAGCTCCGTTGGAGAGATCATTCGCGTCCAGGTGATGACGTCGTTGTTTTGGTTCCTCGGGGCGTTCTGGCCGAAGAATGGATTCGGGTTGACCTGCTGGTTAAAGAATGTGTTCTTCTCCTCCCCGAAGTGTCCGAAGAGCGTGTCCTTATCGTCGATGGTGTAGTCCAGCCTGGCAAATCCCTGCTCGTCGTTGTTATTCGATACCGTGTAACCAGTGTAATTGCTCTCGCCATTGAAGACCGCCGAACCATAATTAGGCGTGGGGAAAAACTGCATTAACTTCTGTGCCTGCGGCGAGATGGGAATGACGTTGCCCGGGAAGGGCTGGCCGGTCTGCGGGTTGATAATCGGCGTTTTGCTGAAGTACGGTTCGTTTAGGTCGCCCGCCTTCATAGCCGCATCCGGATACACAGCGAATGACTGGCTCTTGGTGTGTTGAAGATAGCCTTCGTAATTGATAGTGAAAAAGAGCTTATTCCGGATGATAGGGCCGCTCAGTACTCCGCCGAAGTCATTCCGCTGCAGTGGCGCTTTAGGAAGGGTGGGATCCTCGAAGAAGGTTCTCGCGTCGAAAGCGTCATTGCGGAGGAATTCGAAAAGAGTCCCGTGAAAGTTGTTCGTGCCGGGACGAATGACGGAAATCACTTGGGCGCCGCTCTCGTGACCGAGGTCCGCAGGGTACGAGGCAGATTCGACTTTGAATTCAGACAGAGCCTCGACGGATGGCCGCATGCGGACCTGATTGAACATCGCCGTCGATAATGGTGCTCCATCGAGCGTGAAGTAGTTGTTCTGAACTTTTTGCCCCATGGCGGCAATGCCAAACCCGGCGCCATATTGCCCAGTGGTCACCGATGAGGCCGGCCCTACGCTCATGCCGGCACCCAGCAGTGCCAACTCGAATATATTCCGATCTAGGGGGATGGGCAGACTTGTGATTTCGTGCCCATTAATAAGCTGCTCCTGAATGGCATCGTCGGTGTGGAGTAGTGGGGCCTGCTGGGTTACAGTGATTTGCTGGACCGAACTGCCGAGCTTTAACTGCATGTCTACGCGCGCCTGCTGGTTGACCGAAAGAACGATTCCGGAGATGGTTTCGTCACGGAATCCTCTCATCCTTACAGTAACGGAGTAGCTGCCTGTGTTGAGCGCCGGTATGAGATAGTTCCCATGATCATCGGTGACCATGGTCCTTTGCCCGTTTGTCCCCGTATTGGTGACCGTGACCGAGGCGCCGGGAACTACCTTCCCGGAAGGGTCTCTCACGGTACCCAGGATTGTTCCCTGGTAAATTTGCTGGGCGGCTAGGTAGGTTGGCGCAATCAAAGTGATAGTCAAAAGTACGGTTGCCCACAGCCGAGCCGAAAGCATCCTTGAATTCATGTCAGCCTCCTCAGTTGTGAAATACCCTGGACACTTGCCATGGCTTGTTTGTCAGACCAATAAGACTTTCGGATACTATCTGCGTTTGCGAGCAATGTCAAGTGGAAAAATGCAGTGGAAAAATGCAGAAATATTTTTGCTCTGTCAATAATACGATTCCCAGGACTTTCCTCGTTTCTTCCGCGCCATTCACCCTAACCGCACGGAACAAGGGATTTATCTCCTTTAGAAAGTGGACGAACTCGAATTACGGACGTTCTGCTGAAATGTCAGCAAATCCTGGCGTTTTAAGCAA
>JASHTR010000463.1 GCA_030040455.1 Terriglobia bacterium
CTCCAGGTGTGCTCCAGTTCGTTGACCCATGGACCGCTCAGCTTACCTTCCAGCTTGAGCGTGGGCGGCTGAGACTCTCGAATCAGCGTGATTCTGAGCATGTTGTGTTATCTCCCGTGCCCGTTCCGGCGTTGTCCGCAGCAGGGCGGAGGAAACCCGGAGCCGGTCCAGCAGCGCGCCCCGCACCACGTATGTAACGTCAACCTCCCGGAACGGTGGAACCATGTAGTCTGAGGCTCCGCGCTCCATGACTTCGAGATAGAAAGGAAGATCCACGGATCGGGAAATCACAATGACAGGCGCTGCCTGATGCTCCGCCAGGTTTTGGACATCGGCCCAGGTACCATCAGGCAGAACTGTATCCGTGAAGATCAAAACCGGCGGCTCAACGCTGGCCAGGGCCGCCTCCGCCTCGGCGCAACTCCGTGCCTGAATCGTCTCAATGCCCTGCAATTCCAGCAAGGGCTTCAATTCACTTACAGGTCTTTCTTCGTCATGTACCAGCAGAGCGCGAACCCTGGCCTGCATAAGGTCTCTCGTCAGTCGAAATGTTTGAAGCATGGGGGACACTTTTATTTTGTTTATCGGTGCTGGAAGCTCATCCGCTCCTTCGCGAGCCGTCAGCGCCCTTGTTCCGGCATCATAAAGAAGGGCACGAGAACGGCCAAACCCGTCTCAGGCTATCAGTCGATTGAATTAGCGGGACTTAATGTGCAAGTTGGGCTTGTGGTAGTAGCGGAAACCAGAGAGTGACCATGACCTTATAAGGTCATCTGACCCAATGCGGTCAGAAATCCTTGCGGGTAATGCCTAACCTTCGCATCTTGTTATTCAGCGTGGTGCGTTTGAGACCGAGACGGGCGGCGGCGCCCATCGGGCCTGCGATCGTCCCCTTGGCTTCGCGGAGAGCACGCAGGATGTGCTCGCGTTCAGCGGTCTCGAGGGTGGAGAGTTGCGTTGAGGGTGCCTCTGTTTCTTCCGTCGAGGCCAGTTCAGAGAGCGGCACCCGCAACGTAGGGCCGGGAGAAAGGATGACGGCTCGTTCAATGAAGTTCTCAAGCTCGCGGATGTTCCCCGGCCAGTGCCACCGCTCCAAGGCCTGCATCGCTTCGGGTGGGATGGCGTCAATCCGCTTATTCATTCGCCGGGCATGTTTTTGTACGAAGTGGTGCACCAGGAGGGCGACGTCTCCGGGACGCTCCCGCAGCGGCGCAAGCTGCACGGGAAAGACTCTAAGACGATAATACAAGTCACTGCGAAAATGCCGGTCTTTCACCATCTGCGCCAAATCCTGGTTGGTGGCCGCAATCAGACGAACATCTACGGGTATAGTGCGGGTGCTTCCCAACCGCTCGAACTCCTTCTCCTGCAAGGCGCGGAGAAGTTTCGGTTGTAGTTCCAGGGGAATGTCGCCAACCTCGTCCAGAAACAGCGTCCCCTGGTGGGCAAGCTCCAGCCGGCCGATTTTCTGAGAAATAGCGCCCGTGAATGCGCCTCTCTCGTGGCCGAAGAGTTCGCTCTCGAGCAAGCCGCTGGGAATCGCAGCGCAGTTCAGCTTCACAAAAGTGCGCTCCCGCCGGCCACTCAGGTTGTGGATGGCGCGCGCGATCAGCTCTTTGCCGGTTCCCGTCTCCCCCAGAATCAGGACGGTGGCATCGGTGGGCGCAACTGTTTCCACCTGCTTGAGAAGGCGCTTTAGCTCCTGGCTTTCGCCAACGATCTCTTCAAAGTTATATTCGGTGCGAAGCTCATCTTCGAGGTATCGTTTCTCCTTCATGAGTTGTTCGTTCAACCCGGTAATTTGGTTGAAGGCGGTGGCATTATCGATCGCCAGGGCAACCTGGCTTGCGACCTGGTTCAGCAGGTTTAAATTGGTATTCGCAAAAGCACCTTCCTTCAGGCTGGCGACACCCAATGCTCCCGAAGGCCGCCCGTGACTGATAAGCGGAAGCCAGCAACCGGACCTGACGCCCGCTTCGATCAGATGCTGAATCGTGCTGGTGGTAAACCGCCCGTCGTCCAGCCGGTCCACCACAAGGGGCTGCCGCGAGGAGAAGCTCAAGCCGGCCGGCGTGCCTTCCAGAGGGATGAACATCTCTTCCGCGTTCAGATTCAGCCCTGGCGGAGAATTCAACAAATGTAACCGCAGCTTCTTGACCTCAGGGTCATAGAGCGCCAAGCTCGCATAATCATAGGGCGTCACCTGCCGGATACTTGCGGAAATAGCGGAGAGTAATTTGCGGATGTCCAGGTTTGAGAGCAGGACATTGGTGATTTCGAGCAGCAGCGCTTCTTCCGCTCGCTTCCGCGCCGTGAAGTCGCGGGTTATCTTGGAAAAACCACGCAGGTTTCCCGCTCGATCCCGAAGCGCGGTAACCACGACATTGGCCCAGAACTGCGATCCATCTTTCCGAACACGCCAGCCCTCGTCTTCGTAGCGCCCATGCTCCGCCGCCAGCTTTAATTCATGCTGGGGCTTACCCCGCTCGATATCTTCGGGCGGGTAAAAGAGGGAGAAGTGCTGTCCAATAATCTCGGCGGCGCGGTAACCCTTGATGCGCTCCGCGGTCGGCGTCCAACTCGTCACTCGCCCTTCGGGATCGAGCGTAAAGATCGCATAGTCCTTCACGCTCTCTACGACGGATCGCAGACGCTCTTCGCTTTGGCGCAAGGCATCTTCGGCCTGTTTGCGCGCTGTAATATCGCGGATGACCCCGAGGACCATTTTGCCTTCCTCGGTTTCGACCGGACTGCACGTGATTTCGACCGGAAATTCCTCGCCATCCTTTCGCTTCACATATAGCTCCAGAACCGCGCCCGCCCCTTCGGCGCGATCTTCGGGCCGGTAAGTCAGGCGATTGAGACCATGCGGGTTGCGAGAGCGCGGAGGAATCAGCTCGTCAACGGACCGACCCGCCAGCTCCTCGCGGCCATAGCCAGACATCTTCTCCGCTTGGGTATTAACACGTACAATCCGGCCTTCCAGGCTGGTCACGAGCACGATGCCGTCTGGCGAGGACTCAAAAAGCTTTTCGAGCATCGCCTGGCTTTCTTTCAATGCGCGCTCAGCGCGCTTCCGCTCCGTGATGTCCCTGACGACGGCGACGACGAGCATCCCATCTTTCGTTTCGAAAGGGCTCAGCATGATATCTACTGGGAATTCGGCGCCGTCCTTGCGCTTCGCGTAGAGTTCGAGACCCGCGCCCATTGGGCGGAGATGAGGATCACGATGATAGGACTGACGCTCGCCAACGTGCCTGGTCCGGAAGCGTTCCGGAATTAGCATTTCGATGGGCTGGCCCAACAGCTCGGCGCGGCTGTAACCGAACAGTTTTTCCGCCTGTGCGTTGGCGCGTAGAATCTCTCCGTTAGCGCTCGTGAGCACAACGCCGTCCGGCAGCGACTCATATAGGCGCTTGAATAAATCGGGTTGAGCCTCCTCCTGAATTCCTGCTCCCAAATTTTCCGATGCCATTGATTGGAAAATTATCATCGGACGGCGGGTTGTGCAAGCCGTGGGCGGCGGCATAGCCGGGTTCGAAGAGTACCTGTTCTGTGGGTGACGCGGCACGCTGGAAGCTCGACCACGCATCGCGTGCTCCGATTGGCCCGTGTCGACCGGTATGGCAAGGCGATAGAGATCGTTTCCCGTGATCCGAATAACAGTGGTGTTCTCGCGATCCTTGCGCCGCAGGCCATGACCGACCCCACCCAGACGGCCGAACAGTTAAAGGACTATGCCAAGCTCGTCAGAAGACTTACGAGATTCCTCGCCGCCTACAGCTCCTCGGAATGGCTTGCCGCGCGCGTTTTTCAACAAACTCCTGGACAGGCTCTTGAAGTCGATGTTAGAGCTTTGTTATTCTGACTGTGGAATATGGCGCCGGATACCATCTTAAATCTGCTTTGGCTCCTGATTGTGTTGGGATC
>JASHTR010000038.1 GCA_030040455.1 Terriglobia bacterium
GGCACTTTGGGCAAAGGGCGAAGATTATTTGTGGTATTCCCTGGGCACAGGCTCGTCGACCATCCTACAATTGCGCTACATACGTGGCGCGGGCAGCGACCGGCCTTACAGTGGCCACTATGGCAACCTCCAGAGCCGCGCCTTGATGGCGGAATTATGCGCTAACGGCGGCTCGCCGAATGTCCGGCACCTCGACTTCAACGATGCGGAATTACGCGGGGAACTGGTGCGCCTCTTCCAGTTTATGAAACAACATGACGACGTCTACCGCGGCAGCACCTCGGGCGGTGAATACGTGCTGCTGTACCCTCGCAGCCAATTCCAGCAGGGGTGTTATACGAACGCCGTTTGGGCCTTCGAAGGCGTTGGCCGGCACTTGCTGAATGGACACGTCCTATTTGACGTGCTTCCAGACGACATCGCCACGCCGCACAAGTTGGCGAGGTACAAGCGGATCTTCACCATCTCGTCGATGCCGGAGATGGAGGCGGAAAGCTATGGCGGTCTCAGCCGTTTTGAAGCGCCTTCGACGGTCTGCGTATCAGCGAGCCATCCCGAAAAAGGTAGCATCTGGGACATCCACTTTGTGAACTTCAATCGCAAGGAGCTCAGCGAAAAAGAACTAACGGGTCGTATTGAGGACGAGAAGCCCATTTCGGTCTCGGGTGTGAAGGCAGATCTCGTTACTCCGGACGGCTTCTCCATCAGCAAAATCAAGTGGATGTCGCCGGAATCTCCTGAATTGCAGGAGTTGCGCATCGAAAAGGCCGGGAACTGCGTGCGCTTCACCGCTCCCGAGTTTCTGGTCTACGGAGTTGCTCGTGTTTATTTGACGTCCGAAGATGTCGCCGGCCGTCAGAGTGCCGCACAAAGGTTGTCCAAATCAGCGAACTCTTCGACTGGTCAGAGTAGTTCCAGTGCCCCACAGCTATAAATCTGTGCAGAAGGCATATTGCAGTGTAGCAACAGCCTTATATGCATACGTTCGAAGGCAGCACCAACCGGTTCATGGCTCTCTGGCCGCGCTTCAAGACGCTTCGTTCACGTTCGTAGTTAACGCGAGCCTTGGTTATAAAGGGTTGTCATGGGAATGAGCGCTAGCGAGGTCGACATGACCTAAGCGTCCTGCCTACGCCGTCAGGCGTCGGTGTGCCGGAGAGCAGGCACGATGTCTACCCGACAGCAGGCGAGACGCTCACACTACGTGCATGCGCTAAAGAAATAAGGAGAATCAATGGCCAATACGGATCGCAGGGAATTCCTTAAAACTGGAATTATTGCCGGGACCTATTTCGTCGGTTCGACAAAGATGCATTTAATGGCGGTCGGCACGGAGGCGGCGGGTGCAAGTCCGCCGCCGAGTCTGGCGTTCAGCCGGATGATGGACGACTGGTACCAATTCGTTGACCCTCGCTATATTTCGTTTGTTGACGGGGTCCAGCCACAGCTCATGCAGGTCGGCTTCTACGGTGTGGACTTTTGGGCCCTCGGGCACGTGACCAAGGCCGTGAAAGGCGAAACCCAGTGGCCCGAACCGGTGGATGGCGATCTTAAGGCGAGTGGAGAATTTCTGGAAAACCTAAACAAGGAACTGCATGAGCGAAGAATTAAAGTTATGGGCCATTTTGACATCGGATACCATGTAACCGGTCTGATTGATGCCCCGCAGGGACCGCGTGAGGGATTCTTCAAGTTCTACAACGAGCTATGGGACCAGAAAGAACTGGGGCCGAAACCGGTGAAGGATCCGCTCGAGCTTCTCCAGCGGAAAGCGGACGGCATCCCCATCGTTATCGAGCATCTCGAGGGCTACTCGCCGTGGCCCATCTATCATGGTTGTCTTAACAATCCTTACTGGCGGGCGGTTCTAAAGGCTTTCGTCAAGCGCGCCATCCAGCGCGGCGTGGATGGATTCATCGATAATTACATCTATACGAACGGGTGCATGTGCAAGTACTGTGTGCGGGGATTCAAAGATTACTTGCACCAGCGTTACACACCCTTTGAGTTGCGAAAGCAGTTCGGTATTGAAGATTTAGATAAGTACTGGTTCACCGAACTCACCGACGGGTACAGACCAGACAACAAGATGTCGCCGCTGCGGCTGGACGAGCTGCGTTTCTCCGACCTTTCGCGGAAACGGTTGTTTGATGAAGTCTTCATCCAATACGGTCGTTCCTTAAAGGCCGATCTAATCCTGGCACAGTGGATGCATAGTTATCAGCCCCTGGCACGTAACGATGAGCGTTTGACGCTGCCGGCGGAACTCTGGGCAAGGGGCGAAGATTACCTGTGGTATTCCCTGGGGTATTATTCCGTGGGCAAGAGCAGCTCGACCCTGCAATTGCGCTATCTTCGCGGCGCCGGAGGCGAGAAACCTTACACTGTGTATTACGGCGCCAACCACAGCCGAGCCTTGAGGGCGGAACTGGCGGCCAACGGCGGCGCATCGAACGTGCGGCACCTCAATCTAAATGACGCCGAATTGCGCCAGGAGTTGGCGCGCTTTTTCGGCTTTATGAAAAGACATGATGGCGTGTATCACGCCAGCACCATGGCGGGTGAATGCGTGCTGCTGCACCCCCGGAGCCAGGTGCACTGGGGGCGGCTTGTGGAAGCCCTATCCAGTTACCAAGCGGTCGGCGAGCGCCTGCTGAATGACCATATCCTGTTTGATGTGCTTCCTGATGACATCGCGACGCCGGACAAGTTAGCCAAGTACAAGCGAGTCTATACAAACTCTTCGCTTCCAGACATGGATGCGGAGAGCTACGATGGCCTTAGCCGGTTTGAAGCGCCTGCCACTGTGCGTATATCCGCGAGCCGCTCCGAAAAAGGCGGCATCTGGGACATTCACTTTGTGAACTACGAGCAGAACGAATCAGGCGAAAAAGAAAGCACGGAGGAGACGTCCGAAAGCAATCCCATCCCGGTCTTGGGAGTCCAGGCGGATCTCGCGACGCCAGCCGGGTTTTCAGTGATCAGAGTGGAATGGATCACTCCGGAGTCTCCCGACCCACAGAAGTTGAGTATCTCAAAAATAGAGCATCGCGTACGCTTCACCGCTCCTGAGTTTTTGGCCTACGGGGTCGCGCGCGTTCATCTGGCGTGGTGAGTTCATGGACCAAGCGAGTCGGGGAGCCAGGCGTGGCTGAAGGGATCGGCCAGCGGCACTGCCCCCTGGCCGAGCTCGGAACGATAGGTAGTCTCTGTGCAGTAGCCGCGGGGAAGCTCCCGAACACGGAACCTGCGCTGCGAAAGCCCCCAGCGGCGCTGCGATTGTTGAAACCAACAACTGTCTTCTAGTTCGATTCATAGCCCCTCATTCCTCCGATACCAGAGGGAGATTGAATTAACATCCACCATCTTCATCAATGCCTCGCTTGGAGCCCCTAAGGCAATTTTCAAAGTATTTTCCGAACCATAGCCAAGGAGATCGGGCTCGGCATTGTGATCCGTGCCGACACACTATTGAACTCCAAAACGTACCCTGCTGATCCAGGAGGTGAAAGGCTAATCCCAGACTTAGCACTGCCCCCTGAGATCTGGCTGGAGTAGCTGTTCGGATTGGGGATCAAACTTCCCCGTCGGTGGGCGAGAAGTAAAAACACAAGGATTCAACTATTTTCAACCGCCATACGCTCGAAAGCAAGCAAATTGAGCATCAGCCACCTTGGATGATGGTAATTCTCGACAATCGCATAGTGCGATTCTTCAAAAGATGCTTTACGATCGCTGGCGAACATATACATCGGAAGTCCTCGGCGACGTAAAGCAAACTTTTCCTGCAAATACTGATAAGTCCGGTCGTAGGTGCTGTGGGCCCAGAAGTCGTTCCCATGTTCGACCAGCATCAGGCAACCCACCAATACTTCCTGTTGTGCCCAAAGCGCCTTGTCCAGTTGCCAAAGATTTGCGTCCACATCGCGGGCTCCCATGAAATAACCTTCGTAAACGTCGTCCCATGCAACCTCGGCGTGGCGACGGAAACGCTCAGCCGCGAGATTAAATAAACCTTCGTCCATCCTGCGGAGCGCTTCATCCATGACCATCCACATTACTTCGATTGTGTGAGCTGGGTAGACCAGCCGCCGATATTCGTTATTTGGCAGGCTATAATCGTGATTCAGCAACTCAACATTTAGATTAAACGCTGAGTTCCAGTGCTTTTCAACGGCGGTTTTTATCGCATTGGCGGCAATCAATTCTAGATCTGGATCTGGTCGGGACCTCAACATCTGCGTAGCCAAGCGAAGCATGCACATCGCCGCGCCTTGCGACCGACCTCCGGCAAAAGGAGCAGGCGAGACAGGACACTGCGGGGGTTCCCATGGATTGAATTGAGCTTTGATGTCGAAGTAGGATGAGGTGTCAACGGGAAAGTCATCACGTTCGTGCTCGCTGACACTGTTGAGCAAAAGGCTTTTTGCCGCGTCCCAATAATGTTGGTTTCCAGAAGCCTGCGAAAACTCAGCAAGGCCTTCCGCGACAAACAGCTTGTCATAGATTCCCATCCCCTCGTCCCGCGTAAGCACTTCGCCCGTACGGCATACCATATCAGGCCAGTTTGAGGCGTCTAGCGGGCAGACGCTAAGGACAAAGTCGACGCCCTTCGCGGCAATGGCTAGATGCTTAGGGTCATGGGATAAATTTCGAAAGAGAAACGAGTAAACCCAGATGCCGCGGCCTTGCTGCCAGATCAGCTTTCGAGCACTCACCCGCGTTCCATCCGCTTGTACATTAGTCATGAAACCGCCGGTCTCATGGTCGACGACGTAGCGATCCATAAATGGAAGAAAATCCTCATACAAATCGTACCGAAAGTTATGGATAAGCTCCTGAAGAGAAATACTGCCGATCTTGCTTTCGCGCACTTTGTGCTCCCGTTATAACTTTCTTAATCGCGAACCCCTTCCTCTTGTACCTCTTTCCAAAGAAAACGATCGCGAGCTCCATCATGATCAGGGCTA
>JASHTR010000464.1 GCA_030040455.1 Terriglobia bacterium
GGAGCTCGGGGTAGAAAAGCTCGACCAGCCGGCCGGCGGCCTCATGATCGCCGTTGCGAAAGCTCGCCATCAGCCGGGCTACGGTATCGGGTTGAAGAGAGGTTGGGGCCGTCACTTTGGTACTTAGTTTAACCCGCCCCCAAAAAATTCAAAAGTGACGATACAATCCGCCAGCCTGCTCTCCCATTACGGGGTGAGAAGTCCGTAAAAACTCAGGACGGCTCGCGGAGGACACACAATGAAAGAAAGCTTTCACTCGCTCTTGGGCCGCTGCGTGTTGCCAAGTCTCGCCGCGCTGATGGCGTTGGTAATATTGGCTCCTGCCTCCGCTGCAGCGGATACAACCACCACATTTGATGTCTCGGGGACCGCGTCAGCCAACGCAGGCCAAAGCTGCGGCAATAATTGCACGTTCTCCGGCACGCTCACTGTGGACGTGGCTGCCGGGAGTTTAACTGCTGTAGACATCACGTTCCCGGGCTTGACGGCCTTCGACGACGTCTTCCATAGCAATTCGGAATCTTCCCTCTGGACTATCGGGGTCTATAACAGCGCTAATGACATGCTAACGTTTGCCCTTTATACGAGCCCCACCGAGGGGTCGCTGGTTGGCCTCACCGGCGGTACGATCTTTGGCGCTCTTGTGCTGAGTACCACTACTAACCCGCCCTATCTCTTCAATGAGGGCCAGGGCAGCATCACCGCGCAGACGCCCGAACCATCTTCGATCGTGCTGTTTGGGCTTGGGATGCTGGGGCTTGCTTTCGTCTTCCGCCCCCTCGGGGCGCGGGCCTGACCGCCGTAAGGGATTCAGCGTGCCGGCGCCGGCCATGACGCTGCCGCCATCGGTGGAAACTCCGTACGGCGAGATACAAAGAATGCCTGGGGTTAGCCTGCGAGATGAGATCGAGTTTCTCTTACCAAAGACTTAGTGCCGGATTCCACAAATACGCTAACGTGCCACTACCCGCGTTAGCGAGGCCCAGGAGGGCCATCAAAAACTAACCCGGCATAGTGCGCTGGCCGAGAGCGTTTCCCGGGTCGAGAAGCCTTGTGAGGGAAGGGAATTCCGAATTAAAGGCAAACGGAGGTAACGATTGTGAGCAAATTGCGGCAGATGTTCCTCTTGACGGTTGTGATCGGTGGTGCGGCATTCTTCACTGGACCGAAGATTTGGCCGATGGGGCCCGACATTCCCGCGCCGCCGGCGAGTCTTTTGCCAGCCTACATCGCGCTCGCGGCGATTGAGGCGCTGGCCTTTGGTTTTGCCGTGGCATTCGCCGTATTCGGATGGCCGGCGGTTCGCGACTTGCGTCTTGGGCCGCGATGGCTTAACAAAATGCTGTTTGTCACCCTCACTTGGTTTTTGGGGAATTGGTGGTTCCACGATAATTTACACATGCACGTCGGTCTTGACATGCATCGGCTCGTCTATATTGAATACGGCTTTCACGTGTCCATGCTGGCCTGCGCGCTGATCCTGGTTTTCAGCTTGACGCGCCTTGCAAGCCACGCGGAAGTCCGAAGAGACCGGCCTGAGCGGTTGCCGCAACCCTTTTCAGAGCGAGACATCGACGCGACCGAGACTGTGGATTATGGCCAGTAGCTGATTGGATGACGCCGCTGGCTGCTCGGCTGAGCAGACTTGGCTGCAGTCGATCGGCCATTCCGTGTTTGGCGGAACGGAACTGCCCGCTAAACGCCCGAGGGCGGTGGCTCGAGGTTAGAACGGCCAATCGGTTTTGGAAATGCGCAGAGCGGTGAGCCCGAGAGCTTTTCCTGGGTCGAGAAGCCCCGTGAGGGGCGGAGGTCCACGCTATCAGTTTATGAGCGCTGATTTCAGCAGAGAGGAATACGAAGATGAAGAAGGTTCTGGGTAATGCCTCGGTTTCGGGCTCGTAGAGGCGGCTTTATGCCGCCATTTTGGGTGGGGGGGGGTAAACCCGCCGCAACGTCCGAGCCCGAAACTGAGAGGCTGTGAATTATTCGAATCTGTCATGCTGAGCGCAGCGAAGTATCCCGGTATTTGCTTGAAAATACTGTGATCCTTCTCCCGCTCTGCGGGATCAGGATGACAGGCCCCCCGCAATTAATTCACAGCTTCTGAGGCATTACGGTTCTGGCATCTTTCTTCCTTTGATTCCACGCTCCCTGTGTGTTAAGCTCACATCCCTGTACAGGGAGCGCCAGCGCCTTACCTGTGCCTAACTCATCACTTTTCTCTGAAGGAGGAAAAATGAAGGCAAGCTATATCGCAGTACTGGCATTAGCTGTTGCGGTTGGGTTCGCGTCAGGCGCAATGGCGAGCGAATATAACTTTTCATTTAGCGGCGGAGGCATCACTGCTTCCGGCACGCTCATTGTTTCACAGACTTCGACGGCTGGCGTCGATGACATTATCGGCATCACCGGAACATTCTCGGATACGAACGCCGGTGCCGTTGTCTCTGGTGCGATTACCGGGCTGTACAAGCCGCTATCGTATGTGAGCAATACGCTGGCCACGCCTGGCGTCGCGTCTACCACAACCGGTTTGTCCTATGACGACACGTTTTACCCGGCTGCAAACTCTCCCTTGGTCTGTTACGATCTCGTCGACGGCGTACCCACGCTAACCTATCCATTTTCCGGAGGCGTGTTCGACATTTTTGGCGTGACGTTTGACGTTGCCGGAGGATACGTTGGTGAGTTGTGGAGCAACGGATACCTGCCTGACAGCAACGGCACTATGCCGGGCGCCCCTGGCTACGTAAACAACCTTGTCTACGCTGCAGCCCTCTCGAACGCAACGACCCTTCTCGACGATCCGAATGCTGCTGGCACAACAATCCCCCCCGGAGAGTTCGGCACTCTGACCACATACCCTTCGCCAGAATCCGGTTCGCTGGTGCTATTCGGCATCGGGCTGCTGGGCATCGCGGCGCTGTGGGCACGCAAGTTCAACGAGCTCCGGTCGCCTCGGATGTAGGCAGGTTTCCCTGGGCCAGCCCGCTCCGGAAAGAGATGGTCGAGATCGGGTTCTGGCCCTTCGCAGATGCCGGAGTGAACGGGGAGGAAAGGAGGAACGTATATGGCACAGCAGACCGGTGACCTACACGTCAATCCTTCCGATGAGATGATCCGTCTTGGGCCGCTCATGGTTCGCTTCCTGATCACCGCAGAGAACTCCAGTGGCAGCATCGCGGCATTTGAAGTTATGGTCCCGGCGGCGCAACGGCTGGCTGGTCCGGCGCACAGCCATGACCATTACGAGGAAACGATCTACGGCATCGACGGAGTGCTGACCTGGACGGTTGATGGGAAACAAATCGATGTTGGGCCGGGGCAGGCGCTATGCATTCCGCGCGGCGCCGTTCACCGGTTCGACAACAACGGCAGCCAGCCCGTGAAAGTACTCTGCGCAGTGACTCCAGCCGCAATCGGTCCGCAGTTTTTCCGTGAATCTGCAGAGGTGATCAACGCGGCGGCCGGTGGTCCGCCGGACCGGGCGAAGATGGCCGAGATCATGCGTCGCCACGGCCTCACCCCGGCTCCGCCTCCGCCCCAAGCGTAGACTTTGGCGATGGGTCATAAGAATCCCTCGTAATGAAGCGATACGAAGTCTCTTCCCTTGTGAGCACCCCTTGGACGCTTTGGGATTCGAGCTAGGTAATGCGGGTAAAGCCGTCATTGCTCCAATCTTCGCTACCAACGCCGTGGTGGACGATGAACAGTCCATCCGGATCATATTTTGCCTTGATGGTTCGTAATCTCGAGTAATTCTCGCCCCAAAAGGCGCGCTGCCACGACTTGTTGAAATAGTCGCTCTCTGATACATAGGAGCCCGCATTGGGGACGAGCTTGCGAAGTTCCGCCGCAGCAAGATTGATTTCGCGCGCGCTCTTGCGAGCCGCGATCAAATCAAGCGTCGGGCGCGGGAAACCCGGGAAGTCCGGCGTCGGGTCTCCATCGGCAATGATCGCGAGCGTGAAGGCATCGAGCATCGCGGGGTTCGTTGCAGTCCGGCGCGCCGCGGCAATCACCTGCGAGGGCGCGCCTGCGAGCCCTTTGCTGATATGAAGGCGGACCAACTGATAGCGCGTTGCTGCAAACAGCGCTTCGACCAAAGCCTCGCGCCGCTCCCTTTCCAGCAGTGATGCCGGAAGCCATAGCGAGTCGTAGCCGTAGAGAAACGCGCCGCATTCACCCTGGTCGCCTTCGTTCCAGACATGGTACGGGGGTGCGCCGGGTCGCGGGTCGTGTATCCACCAGGGATGGCCTGCGGCCGACCAGTAGCCGCGTGCGTCTGCGGCGGTGGCGCTCAGCGGCGCGACGATCTTGAACTCCTTGCTCTGTGAGCTCACCCATTCGAAAAACGGTTGCCAGATGTCCCGCGCCTGCGCGATGTCAATGCCCTGGCTCAACATCGAGATATGGAACGTGTTGTTGGGATAGAAGGAAACATGCTCGCCCCAGATCGGACCGAGCAACTTCTCGCGGTAGAACTCGATGAAGCGCGCGATGAGCTGCTTGAAGCCTTTATCCGATCGTGCCCGGACCCGTCCCGAGGCATAGCCGAAGTAGCCTGGTAGATCGTGCGTGCGCAACGTCACTCGCGTGACGACTCCGAACGTGCCGCCGCCTCCGCCCTTGATCGCCCAGAACAGGTCCGGCTCTCTGCACGGGTTGACGACGCGCACACGGCCGTCGGCTGTCACAACTTCCGCTTCGAGGAGTCCGGCGGCCGCGGTGCCGAATCGCTTAGAGAAGGAGTTGAAGCCTCCGCTCTGGATCAAACCTGCGACACCCACCGTCGCGCAGCTACCCCCTTGGACGTAGCGACTGGCCTGCGTCGTCACTGCGTGATACAGGTCCATCCACACCGCGCCGGCCCC
>JASHTR010000465.1 GCA_030040455.1 Terriglobia bacterium
TATGCGGCCTTGGGCTTAGGCGCGATTGACGTCCCCATCTATCCTACCTTGCCCGCCACCGACATTGAATTCATCCTGAAGGACTGCGGGGCGAAGGGCGTCGTCGTTTCAACCGTGGAGCAGCTCCGAAAGGTATGGGAATCACATCTCCCGGAGTTGCAGTTCGTTCTGTTGATGGATTCCGAAGAGGAGCGCGATGCCGGCGCGCACTCATGGCAGAAAGTGATAGAAAAGCAGCTCGCTGAAACGCCGGAGCCGGAGACAGCCTTCCGCAGCAAGGAGGCAAAACCCGGCGAGACAGCAACCTTGATCTACACTTCCGGCACCACGGGAGCCCCCAAAGGCGTCGTGCTGACGCACGCCAACATCATCTCGAACATCAAGGCGTGCATGCCCCTGTTTCATTTTAACGTGCGAGACCGGGCCATTTCCTTCCTTCCTCTTTCCCACATCCTCGAACGGATGATCGAATATTTCCTTTTTTGGAGTGGCTCGACGATTGCCTACGCAGAAAACCTTGAGGCTTTGCCGCAGAACATCCTTGAAGTCCGACCCACAATCATGGCCGTCGTTCCGCGGGTGTTGGAAAAGGTGCACGGAAAAATACGGGAGACGGTTGAGCGAAGCCCGAAATCACGGCAGAAGCTGTTTCATTGGGCGGTGCGTGTGGGATGGCAGCATGCCTCCCGAATCCTTGACCATCAATCGCCTTCTTTGCCTTTGCGGATAAAGCATGCCGCGGCGGACGCGCTCGTCGGCTCAAAGATTCGCGCGCGATTGGGTGGACACGTGCGCTATCTGATTTCCGGGGCGGCTCCACTTTCCCGCGAGTTGGCCGAGTTCTTTTACGCGGTGGGATTGCCGGTGTATGAAGGGTACGGCCTTACGGAGACCTCGCCGGTGATCTCCGTGAATTATCCCGGAACCGTCAAGCTGGGCACGGTCGGGCGAGTCGTTCCCGGAGTTGAAGTCCGCATGGGAGAAGAACCGGCTGAGGAAAATGCGAGCGGAGAAATCCTGGTGCGCGGACCGAATGTCACGCCAGGTTATTACAACCGCGAGGAAGAAAGCCGCTTTTCTGAAGGCTGGTTTCACACCGGCGATCTGGGGAGGCTTGATACGGAGGGCTTCCTTACCATCACCGGTCGGAAGAAAAATCTCATGAAGACTTCCGGCGGAAAGTATGTCTCGCCGGAAAAGCTCGAAGGCTTGTTTCTGGGCCATCCCTCCGTCACTCAGATGGTCGTGCTTGGGGATTCCCGCCATTTCGTTGCCGCACTGATTGTTCCTAACTTTGAGCGGCTTGAGGCCTACGCGCGTGAGCAAAACATAACCTTCGAGGCCCGCGCAGAGCTGGTGAGCCATCTAGAAATCCAGGCTTTTATGCAGCGCCAGGTGGACGAGGCGTGCAAAGGGCTTGCACCATTTGAGAGGATACGCCAAATTAGCCTGCTGCCGCGCGAGTTTACCGTGGACTCAGGAGAACTTTCGCCCACGCAAAAGGTGCGACGCTTCATCGTTGAGGAGCGCTACCGCGAGCTGATCGAAGAAATCTATCGCCGCCCGGCCCCCAACCTACCCAACGGGGTGCTGAAAGAGTCTCTTTGAGGTTATCATTTTGAGCATAGCGGAGAATCTGCCGGTTATAGCTTGCAGCGATCAGCCGGAGAGCTTCACGGTGAAAGCTGAATGCTGAGAGCTTGTTGAAGATGATTCCTGGAGGTCTGAATGAAAAAACAAATGTTGAGGCAAGGATGGGTGATCCTGTTGCTGGCGTTCGCCTTGAGCTCTGTTGGTGTTCAGGCCGGCGCGATGCCGCGGTATCATCCCCCGCTCACCACCGTTTACGTGCTGGTTACCGACGCAACCACCAACAAGCCTGTCTTCCAAGCGCATCTTACCCTCCAGTTTCGTGATCCGGACAGTCGCACAGGCAAGACGACTTCTTACAGTGCAAAGACCGACTTGCAGGGAAAATATAGGTTCTCTTTTATCCCAATGGGAACTGTTTACTTGATCGTGACGGCAGAGGACCACCAAACGCTTGGCAGGCGGTTCGAGATAACCCAGGAAAACCAAACGCTCACCGTAAAGCTTAGGAAGCCACAACCGCTTCGTTAACCACCACGTAAGGTTTAAAAGGGATCGAAATATATTTAAGTTTAAATAAATGAATGAGATAGGTAATTTGCTGAATTTTAAGGCAAAGAGTAAAAAACTCTTAAGAATTCAAATCTTAGAGGTAAAATACAACCCTTTTCCACAAGCTTTTCAACAGAACTGTGGATAACTTTACTGTTTTACTGTTTGCTATTAGGTAAACATCCGGAGTCTTCTCAACCGGTCGAGATAGGGATTCAACTCGCGGATTTGGAAGAGTATTGCCAACAGCACCGTGACGACCAATCCCGCGACGGACGCCACCACCAGCACTTCAAAGGCGCCGTGAGTTGAGCGCCAGACGATTACCTTCTCCAGGGCCTCCATGATTTTGAAGCACACGAGCCCGCCGCCAACCGCCGCAGCCGCCACTTTGAAGAAGAACTTCAGCAGGTCCCCGGTCTGGGCGCTATGAGTGCGCCGATTGAGAAGCACGAAAAGGATAACGGAATAGAGGGTCACGCCGATGGAGCTGGCGAGGGCGAGGCCAAGGTGCTGGAGATGGCGGCATAGAATCCAATAAACGGGAAGGTTCAAAAAGGTCATCGCGGTTCCCACAACCGCGGGTGTAACCGTATCGCGCGCGGCGTAAAAGCCGCGAGAAATAATGTTCTGCGCTCCCCAGGCGAACATAGCGATGGAAAACATACCCAGCGTCGCGGCGGTGGCCCGGAGGTCCGGCGCGCGCATCCGCGTGTGAGAGAAGACAAACCAGACGAGGGGCGACTTCCCTGCGATGGTCAGCGCTGAGACCGGAACCAGCAGCAGAATGACGCCTTTCAAGGTTGCGTTCAGGGTTCGGTTCAGTTCCTCGAATCGCCCTTCGGAATAAAGCTGGGCGAGAAAGGGGAATGAAGCGACTCCCAGGGCTTGGCCAAGAATCCCCAGTGGCACTTGCATCAGGGTTTTGGCATAGCTAAGCCATGTGATCGAAGCCGGGATCAGGTAGGAACCAAACCAACGGATGATCCAATCGTCCGTGAATACGATGGAGAATGCCAGCATGATGGGGATGCTCAGCTTGACGAAGAGCTTGAAATCCCCATTGCGGAGATCAAGGTTGGGAAGAAATCTTGCTCCAGCCCGGCGCGCGCCATAGACTTGCAGCACAAAGTTTCCCGAAAAAGCTCCGGCCAGCACCCCCACCGCAAATCCGGTGATCCCGATATGCGAGGCGAGCATTACCCCGCCGAGAATGATGCAAAGGTTGTAAAGGACCGGCGCCAGCGAGGGAAAGACAAACTGAGCCTTGGCATACTGGACAGCGCTCAAAATGCCACCCAGGTAAAAGCAGATTTGCGCCGGGAGCATTAATCGGGTGAGGAAAATCACGCGTTCTTTTTCAGGCCCTCTGAAACCTGGCGCAATGACGCGAACCAGTTGCGGGGCGAAGACCTCGCCCAAAAGGATTCCAATTGCCAAGAGGATTCCCATGAGGGTGATGACGGTGGAAAAGACGTGCCATCCGTCTTCTTCACGCTTTTCGGCGATGCATCGTGTGAGGATGGGAATGAACGTGAGGCTTAAGGAGCCCCCTGCCACCAGATAATTCAAAAAATCTGGAAGGGTGAAAGCTGCAAAGTAGGCATCGGTGATGGCATTAGAGCCGATCTGCTGCGCCACGGTCCAGTTTCTGAAGAAACCGAGGGTACGGCTCAGCAACACGCTGGCCATGACAATGCCGGCAGATTGAATAATTCGACGATTGATGGAGGACGTAGACTCCATTGAGGGCTACATTTGCGGGTACGGGAACCTTTTGTGGCACGTCCGGCAGCGCGCCCTCGGCGCCCAGCGCAGGCTCCGCTCGAGCCAGTTCCGGCTCACCCGGTCATATTCCATGTTTCCGCAGCGCGGGCAGCCGGTAAAGCTATCCGGGTCGAACCATTGGACTTCCGGTTGCACTGTGTTATTACCCTCGGACGAAGCCGCATCACCGGGTGCATTCCCATAGTTCCGCTTGCGCGAAAGCTTGAATGGGTTCCTCGGCAAGACCCGCAGTCGGCGGCACCTTGAGCATTTGCGTAACCGATAACCCAACATGCGAAGCAGATGATAAGTTAATCCGTGGCGGGCGGGCTCAGTTTTCGTCGCGCCACATTTCCGGCAAGGTGATGGCATTCGTCATTCGAAAGAATACCGGTTTCAGCCGCGCTTTCGCAACATATTTCAGGGCTTGCCACAAGACAGGTGGCAAAGCTGCCTTTCCGCGCTTGCGGCTTTCGCGCTACGACAAGCTAAAAGATTGAGCGCCTATGTCATAATCCATTACAGCAAGCTGAAAAATCCGGCGGAATGAGGAGCTCTTGGCTGCATCAGGTGCAAGCGACATTGAAAAGCTCAGGGAGCAGATTCGACACCACGAGCGCCGTTATTACGTCCTGAACGATCCTGAGATTTCCGACTACGAATTTGACCAGCTCATGCAGAGGCTCGTGGAGCTGGAGCAAAAACGGCCGGATCTTATTACGCCAGATTCACCCACGCAGAGGGTGGGCGGGACGCCGGCCAGGGAATTTCCCGAGGTTCGACACGAGACCCCCATGCTTAGCCTCGATAACACCTATTCCATCGACGAATTGAAGGACTTTGACCGGCGCGTGCGTGAGCTTTCGGGGCGGTCACGGGTAGAATACGTGGGCGAGCTGAAGCTGGATGGGCTGTCGATGGCGCTAACCTACGAAGGCGGAGTGCTGGCGCGTGGCGTAACGCGCGGGAACGGCGTTGTGGGCGAGGACGTCACTGCCAACGTCAGGACGATCCGCTCCGTGCCGCTGAGGATTGATCCAAAGACGCTGGGCGAGATCGGAAAGCCGGACCACTTCGAAGTACGCGGCGAAGTCGTGATGCCGCGAAGCGCCTTCGAGCGACTGAACGCGCAGCGGGAAGCGGCGGGCGAGCCCCGCTTTGCCAATCCGCGCAACTCTGCCGCCGGCACGATGCGCTTGCTCGATTCGAAGGTGGTCGCGGGGCGACACCTCGATATGTTTCACTATTACCTGCTCGTGGACGGCGAAGTTCCCGTCCGGAATCATTGGGAAGCGCTGGAGATGCTCTCTCAAATAG
>JASHTR010000466.1 GCA_030040455.1 Terriglobia bacterium
TCCGCCCTTCATGAGCGTCTGATAGGAGGCCATGACGAAGCCGCCCATTTTAGCCGTGCTGCTGTGGCAAGCAAAACATTTTTGCTGCAGGATGCTGACAAACGCCTTGTAAGAGGCTGCGCCAGGCGCCGAACCGGCAACCTGAGCGCCAGGCTGCATCGCTCCAGCAGCCGGCCGAGCCGCGAGGCTGGCCAAAGATAAGAATAGAATGACGCCGGCCGTTGCGACGATGGCCGAAAGCAATTTTCCGGTTCTTTGAATAAAGCGCTGCATCTCCGGCTTCATGCTACCGCGCAGCGGCCGGCAGCAATAAAAAATTGGACATTTGATATTTCAGAGTCATGCCTTCCGCCGAACTCACCCGCCAAGAGCCAGCCCCTAACCACCAATCACTAGTCACTAACCACTGCTTTAATGGTCGAACATGAATTCCCGGCTCGTCAGCATGGCCCAGGTCAGGTCTGCCAGCGCCGCCTGGCGCGGGCTGATTTCATCCTTCACCTTTTGCGTCTCGGCCACCTTAAGATGGCTCGTGAGCATTTCTACCTCCCGAGGGGAAGGGTAACGGCTGAAGGCTGCAAGATACAAAGAGGTAACAATCTGGGCGTCTGAGTCGCCCGCCTGGATGAGCTTGTCCAGCACGTTGCCGCGCGCACGCAGCTTGTTATTCAGCGTATCGCCGTTGATAATGTGCAGCGCCTGGGTGATGGTCGGCACGGAGCTGCGCTCGCTTTCCTCGGTCTGCTCGCGGACCGGGCGGCCAAACGCGGTGAGGAAGTACGACTTCACTGCCGTATCCGGCAATTGGAGCGCCCGAGTGCCAAGCGGATAGCCGGCGAATTTCTCCGGCTCCCCGGTCACTTCCGAGAGCGCATCGAGCAGAACCTCCGCCGGCAAGCGGCGGATGAGATAGTGCGAGTAATACTTTTCGTCCACCACGTTCTCTTTTGTGGGCTGGGAGGCGGTCTGATAGGTTGCAGACTGCATGATGGTGCGGATGAGATAATCCACGTCCATATGGTGCGCGACGAAATCCTTCACCATCGCATTCAGCAAAGCTTCATTGGTGGGAGGGTTCGTGGCCCTCATGTCATCGACCGGCTCAACCAGCCCCTCTCCCATGAAGTTTTTCCACACGCGATTGACAATGGCGCGGGCAAAGAAAGGGTTCTGAGGAGAGGTGAGCCATTGGGCAAAATAGTCGCGCAAGTTGGCAGTGGTATCGAGCGGAAGAGCTTTTGCGCCCAACGGCTTGGGCGGCAGTGGATGGGTGAAGCGGTCGTCCGTGTACTGCCCGGCAGTGCCGGAATAGACCGTGACATCGCGGAAGATGGGCCCGATCCCGGGGCGTGAGGTCCCCGGCTCGCCCATCTTCAGGCGCACCCGCGCAAACAGGTCCGCCATGCCGTAATAATCCCTTTGGGTCCATTTGGCGAGCGGATGGTTGTGGCAATGCGCGCAAGTGATATTGATGCCGAGAAAGGCCTCGGTCATATTCTCCGAAATCTCAATGGGATTGCGATGAATCACCCAATAGTTTGCGGCTCCGTTTTGGAGCGTATTTCCGCTGGCGGTAACGATTTGGTTGACGAACTGGTTCCACGGCTTGTCCTGGGCGACGCTCGCCCGGATCCAATCGTAGTAGCTCCACATTTCAGGGTAAGAGAGACGGTTGCTTGTGACCAGAAGCAGGTCCGACCACTTGTAAGCCCAATAGTCAACGAACTCTGGCCGTTTCATCAGTGCGTCGATCAAGCGGTTACGCTTGTCGGGAGACTTGTCCTTAAGAAACGCTTCGGTTTCCTTCGGCGTGGGCAGAATGCCAGCGGCGTCCAGATAGGCGCGGCGGATGAACTCCGCATCCGTCGCCGGAGGCGAGGGCGGAACGTGAAGCTGCGCGAGATGCGCGAGGATATAGTCATCAATATAATTGTGTCGGGGCGCACGGCGAAAAACCGCCTCGTCGATGTTGTAAGGATACGGAATGCGCATCCGCGCAAACGTAACGTGGCTCAAGTACCACACCGTCACCGGCGCTTCGCCATAGCCGTGCATCGTGACGAGACCCGAGTCATCCACCGTGGCCACGCCTTCGTCCCCGCTGTCATACTTCGCCCAACGAGTCACATCCTCAGAGTGGCCGTCGGAAAACCTAGCCATCACCACCAGTTGTTGGTGCGCTCCGGGAACCAGCGACGCCTCGTGCGGATACACCTGAAGATCTACGATGCGCGGGTCGGAATCCTTAGGCGGCGGCATTCCGGCCGCGATCCATCCTGAAATCACCTTGTATTCCGGGGAGCCGACGGGAAACCTCTGGCCGCCGCCGTGAGGAATAGTCAGCGTCGGCTTAAGGAGAATCAGGCTCTTCGCCGGTTCCATGCGGTTCGTCCGCCGTCCGATCGCCTGATGAGTGAGCGTGTAATAGTCGGTGACCGGATCGAAGCCGCGCAGCGTGAGCTTGAAGCCGTTCTTCCCAGCGGCCGCTCCATGGCAGGGCCCCGAATTACACCCCATCTTGGTCATCACCGGCAAAACGTGGTTGCGAAAGCTCCACACGAATGGGGCGGTAAAGTTCTTTACTTCTACCGGCGCCGTCGCACGATAACCCTTGAAAGAGGCTGTGACGATGGCATGACCGTTGCCTTCAGGATGAATAAAACCGTCTTTGTCGGGCCTGGCGATGCTGGGGTTAGAAGAGGTGACGACGGCTTGTGCGGTTAGGTCCGCCACATGGCCGTCCGCGTAAGTACCTTCCACCACCACGCGCTGGTTGAGCAGAGGAATGGCGAGTGAAACCGAGGCCGGCAGAAATTTGATTCCCGTAAGCGGAGAGTTGTTGGCCGTGGAGTGAGCCGCCACAAGCTGGGGCAGCGAGGAAGTCTGCGCATGGCCCCAACTCCGCGCGGCGCTTTCCGATTTGTCGAAGCTATGATACGGAGCCGTTTGCGAAGACTGCGCGCCTGCAAGAGCCACGCTCCAGGCGACCATCGCCGCGGCGAACGCCCCAATAAGGCCAAGCCTCTTGCGAGAAAGCCCGTCCATAACCAACCCTCCGTTCGGTCATCCTGCTAACGCAACGCGGCGCGGCCGCGACACAGCCCAATGTCATTCCGAGCAGCGAAGTGGTCCTTAACGCAGCGAAGGAGGAATCCCGCCTTAAAGCTGGCCGGCGTCAGCACACAGCAAGATTCCTCGCGGAGCTTACCCTGAGGCGTAATGCCGGGATTCTTCCGCTTCGCCCAGCGCCAGAATAACAGCGAAGGTCTCGGAACGACACACCCCAAAGGCTTGCCGGGCACCTGGTGTTTCCAAGCTTGCAATAGGGTCAGAAAGTCAGCCCTGCCTTACACGCCGGCATTAAGAAAACAACTCCATAATGGGATCAAACCCGTGGTCCACAAGGCGCACCTGTCTTCCTTCGGGGGTGGCAAGGATGAGGTCAATGGGAATGCCGAGCGCGTGATAGACCGTTGCCGCCAGGTGCGAGGGCTGCACGGGGCGGTCCTTCGGGGCGGCTCCGATCGAGTCTGACGCCCCCACAACCTGTCCGCCCTTAATACCGCCTCCAGCCAGCACAATCGTCCAGCATTGCGGCCAGTGATCGCGGCCGCCGGCGGGATTGATGCGTGGCGTGCGGCCGAATTCACCGGTTGCAATCACCAGGGTGTTTTCAAGCAAGCCTCGCTGCTGTAAATCTTCGATCAAAGAGGTGAAGCCGTTATCGAACATCGGCCCAACGAGGTTGCCCATGCAGCTTATGGGGCTGAAAGGCGCCGAGCCGTGGATATCCCAGGTGATCTCATTGAATACCGTCTCAAACATATTTACCGTGACAAAACGCACCCCGTTTTCCACAAGGCGCCGCGAGAGCAGGCATCCCTGGCCGAAGCGGTTCATGCCGTACTTTTTGCGCACATCCTCCGGCTCCTGGTTCAGGTCAAAGGCGGCGCGCGCCTTCGAGGAAGTCATCAGCGTATAGGCTTCGCTGAAGGTCGAATCCATCAGCCGGGCGTCCTGGCTGGTTTCGAAGTAAGAGACGGATTGATCGATCAAGTTGCGCCAGTCCCGCCGGCGGTCAACGCGCAACGCCGCGATGTAATCGGGAGGCAGCATGTCTGGCACTTTGAAGTCGGGGTCCGAGGGATCGGCATTGAGGACGAAGGGGTCGTACTTTTTGCCCAGGAACCCTGCCGTGTCGCCGTGAGGCAGGTTGCCGCCAAGCTGGCCAATGGGATAGGGTAATAGAACGTTTGCCGGAATGGCGCCGATCGGTCCCTTTTCCTTGTTCAGGACGCTTCCGTAGTTGGGAGACTCAAGCCCGCCGCGGAAGAGGCGGCCGGTTTGCATCATCTGGCAACCCGTGTCGTGCACGGCGGCAGCGGTGTGATACATGGAGCGGAGCAAGGCAAATTTATCCGCGTGCTGGGCCATGCGCGGAAATATCTCCGAAATCTGGATGCCGCTGACATTGGTTTTAATGGGTTTGTAGGGACCGCGAATGGAAGCGGGAGCGTCCGGTTTCATGTCCCAGGTGTCGAGCTGGCTCGGGCCGCCCACCAGCATTAACTGAATGCAGTTGATATCCTTCGTGGGGTTCACCGCGCCCATCGCCTTCAGGTCCATGAATTGGGGCAAGGTAAGACCCAGCATGGCCAAAGCGCCCGCGTGCAGGAAGTCGCGCCGCGTGACGCCGTCGCAGAAGTGAACCTTTTTGTCAGCGTCAAGTCTGAACATCGTCCCCTCTCCCGATAAGGTTTACTGAAGAGAACAATTCCTCTGCTCTGCCCTTGCGCAAATTGCGGAACCGGTCGCCGTTCT
>JASHTR010000467.1 GCA_030040455.1 Terriglobia bacterium
GAGGACCTTGTCGTAAAAATTGCCTGCCTTCAGCTCCACCACGTCCCCAATTCCCTGCTTGTTGCTCTTGTAGCCTTGAAGCTTGACGTTGATCCAATGGGGCGTTGGGCCTTGACGCTGAAAAACGGTGAGCAACTCACTGTCGGGTGAAAGGCCGAGCAGGTCCAGGTTGCCGAGATTAAATAGCCAAGCGGGAATCAGGGACTCATTGTAGTTCTCGCCCGGCAGCCTTCCTTCATTTAAGTTTCCGAGGACGCCTCCTGGGTACCATCTGGACAACTTGAGCCGCACTTCGCTAAAATGACCGCCCTGATTCAGAAGCGCATGCCAGGTTCCCTGCCGATCCTGGACCAGCAGGTCGTCGAACCCATTTCCATCGAGGTCAGCAATGACTTCAGGTGGGGTGGGCGCCCAAAGCGGCGGTGACCACTTCTTTGCAGGCAAATCCAGAACAGGTTCGAACTGCGCGTTACCACGATTCAAGAGGACCGAGTAGCCCCTTGGTCCCCACAGGGCAATGTCAAGATTTCCATCGTGGTTGAAGTCGCTCGCCACTGCTCCGTGGGCATGCGAATCAGCCAGGGCCGGTCCTGCTTCTGCCGTCTGATCTACAAACTTATCCCCGCCCTGGTTGATGAAGAGCATGGGAGGACCGTCATCGCGCAAAAAAAGCAAGTCCATGTATCCATCATCGTTAAAGTCGCCGAAGATAACGTGGCGAAAGTGGCCGCGGACAGATCCAAGCCCGGCCGAAGTCGCAACATCGGAAAAAGTGCCGTCGCCATTATTCCGGTAGAGATGCGAGATCGCACCGGGAAAGGCGCCAGGAAAATAGTTCCAGCGACCAGGAACAACTTTGCAAGCATCCGCATAGGCGGTTACCACGATATCCAGAAAGCCATCATTGTCGATATCGACTGCCTTCACGTCGCTGTCCAACTCGCACGGCTTGCCTTGCAGTCCTGCCTTCTTCGTCACGTCGGTGAACGTGCCATTGCCGTTGTTCCGGTAGAGCGTGAGGCCGCCGAGCCCGGCAATAACCAGGCTCGGGTGGCCACTGTTGTTGTAGTCTACAAATTCAGCCGCGAGGCTGCCTGCCGGCCCTGCTATGCCGGCCTGCTTTGTGACATCTTTGAATGTTTCATTGGTACTGCCCCGAAGCAGGAGGTTCGGGAAGCCCATCCCTGAATCCATGACGTAAATACTTGGACTTCCGCTGCTGTCGTAATCTCCCAAAGCGATGGACGGGCCGAGAGATCGCAGGAAGCTCCGCCGAACGCTCACAAGAGAATAGGGAGCAGACGCCGTATATGAAGGGTTTGCGGCGATAGGGTTCACCACGTATTGAAGGCCCAGTCGGCGAGTAATGTTGTCAAAAACCAGCTCTTTTGGAATTGTCGCCGCTGCCGTAAGCAACGCGGAAGCGATCCTCACTTTGCCGTATTTCCCGGCTTCAAGCGCGGGAATCTGCAGGGAGACGTTTGGCACTTTGTTTCGGGTCGCCATGTTCAGCTTTAAATATCGCTGCGCCTCTTGTGGCTGCTTCATCCGGCTCAGAAGGATGAAGCAACGGAACGTTGCGGCGACGTAGAAGTTTTGTCCTTTCGCATAGCCCGTCGCCACAACGCGCCGGAAAGCGTTGAATGACGGGGCCAGCTCATGCTCGGCAAAATACACATCCCCAAGGTTGAACCACGTGGCAATGTCATTTGGATCCGAGGCGATCACTTGCCGCAATTCATCTTCGGCCAGGGGATAGCGCAGCTCGCGCTTGTAAAGAATGCCGAGGTTGTAATTGACAGCCAGGTTGCGGGGAGCCATTTCCTTCGCCGTGTTGAGCTCTTCCAGCGCTTCATCCAGCCTGTTCGCCTGGATAAGCGCCTGTCCCAGGCCCAGATGGTCGAGCGCCACGGCATGGCCGGAAGCAACCACTTTATGGAATTCCGCCGCTGCTTCAAGATAGTGGCCTTGCTCGTAGTCGGCCTTGCCAAGGTTGCGAGCCGTTTGAAGATCGGCGGAGGCAGGGGCGGCGGCCTGAGCGGTGATAAGAAAAAGCGACGCGGCGGCGACTAGGGCAAGCGCGGTAAGCGAACGGGTTTTCGGTTTGTGGGGCCGCCCCAAAAGCATTCTGAGCATCCTTATTCTGAGCCCCTCGCCTGTCATTCTGAGGACCCGAAGGTGGTCCCTTCGCTTCGCTCAGGGCAGGCTCTGAGTGAAACGAAGGAAGGATCCCGGCATTTATTTGATTCTTTAAATGCCGGGATTCTTCGCTACGCTCAGAATGACAGTGGCATTTTCGCTTCTCACCCAATTTAGCAGGCGGCCATTCTACGGCGTCTTTTCCGGCCGCAGCAGTGGAAACAGAATCACGTCGCGGATGGAGCGCGAATTAGTGAGGAGCATCGTCAGGCGATCGATGCCCACGCCCTCCCCGGCCGCCGGGGGCATGCCGTAGCTCAAAGCGCGAATGTAATCCTCATCGATTGCGTGCGCGGAAAGATCGCCTTTTTCCCGCAGCATTTGCTGGTATTCAAACCGGTCACGCTGCTCTTGCGGGTCATTGAGCTCGCTGAAGGCGTTGGCCACCTCCATGCCTCCAACGAAGAGCTCAAAGCGCTCGACAAAGTTTGGGTCCGCCGGCTTCTGCTTGGCCAGGGGCGATACTTCAAGGGGAAAGTCCAGAATGAATGTGGGCTGGATCAGGTGTTGCTCCGCGACCGCTTCAAAAAGCTCCGCCAAAGCCGCTCCTGGCGCCGCGCTCCCGGAAGCCGCCAGCGGTTTTTCGGCAATCTGGTTATAAGCCTCAATCCATCGAAAGACGGCGCGCGGCTCGGCTAAATCGTCCACGGTGGGTCCCCGGCCTGCGACGGAGGGCCAATAGCGCGTGACAGCCTCTTTCATCGTGAGGCGATCGAAGGATTGGAAAGAGAGGTGGTGGCCATCGAACTCAAATTCCAGACCTCCTGTAACCGCGGTCGCCACATGCCGTAGTAAGCATTCGGTGAGTGACATCATGTCGCGGTAGTCAGCATAGGTCTGGTAAAACTCGAGCATCGTAAACTCCGGGTTGTGCTGCGTGGAGATGCCTTCGTTACGGAAGTTGCGGTTGATCTCATAAACACGGTCAAAACCGCCCACCACGAGACGCTTGAGGTAAAGCTCCGGGGCAACCCGCAGGTAAAGGTTAATGTCCAGGGCATTATGGTGAGTGATGAAAGGACGAGCCAGGGCGCCGCCCGCAAGCGGCTGCATCATGGGCGTTTCAACTTCAACGTAGCCTTCCTGGTCCAGGAACTCGCGCAGGGCGCGGATCAGGCGGCTGCGTCGCTCAAACACCTGCCGCACTTCCTCGTTCACCATCAGGTCGAGATAACGCTGGCGGT
>JASHTR010000468.1 GCA_030040455.1 Terriglobia bacterium
GCTGCGGGAAAGACAGCTCTCGATTTCACACCACTCCTCGTCGCTGAGCTCCCCCGTGCGTCTTTCGTTCCAGAAGCGACGGGTGTCCGTGCCGGAGCCGATGGGTTTGCCCCTCCACATGCCCCGCAACATGGGGCCGCCCGGAACCACAATGGAAGGAACATCCGCGCTGGCGGCTCCCATCAACTGCGCGGGAGTGGTCTTATCGCAGCCACAGAGAAGCACCACCGCGTCTAACGGGTAGGCGCGGATACATTCCTCGACGTCCATGGCCATCAGGTTGCGATAAAGCATCGTGGTGGGTTTCATCAATGTTTCGCCTAACGAGATGGTGGGGAATTCCAACGGGAGTCCTCCCGCCGCCCAGACGCCGCGCTTCACCGCCTCCGCGACTTGTCGGAGGTGGGCGTTACAGGTGGTGAGCTCGCTCCATGAGTTGCAGATGCCCACCACGGGTTTGCCGTCAAAAACGCCGGCCGTCAGGCCCTCGGATCGCAGGTAAGCGCGCGCCGTCATGGCGCGCAGGTCATTAGCACCCAGCCAGTCACGACTGCGAAAAGGCGTTTTTGATGGGGTCACTGTAAAACCTCCTTAATCTTGACGAGTGAAAGATTATAGCGGATTTGCCCGTTCCGGGTCATTTGAAAATGTGGAATGGAGGATTGTGGCCAAGTCAGGTGGGTTTGGAGCGTGGGAGCTTGGTCCCGCTTTTTGAGCTGGTTTCCGGCCCTTGGCGCGCCGGCAAGCGGACACGCCTAAAGTGGCAGCAAGTTGCCGCACTCCACAGTCGCTTTGCGCCAGCGGTGCTGCGTAGTCTTAAACTTTTCGCGAAGGCTTGGGAAGTTTGGGTTTCATTCACAAGTGCCGCCACGTCAGGCGGGACTCGTGCTCCTGAAACCCAGCCCCCTCCGGTTGGCTGGAATACCTTCTGGTATCGGCATCCGGCGCCGTGCTTCCCAAGCCTCAGTCTGCTTATGGAGCAAGCGATGTGCCACATCAGACTTGCGGACGGCTGCTTCTGATGATGGGCGGCAGGAGCTCAATGAAACTGCGGACGCTCGCGAGGCTCTGCCGGGACAACCGGGGTGTTGGCATCCAACACCCATCATTGCGGTCCTGCAATAAGCTATCTAAAGAGATAGAGGGGCTAGCCAAAAAGTGAGGGGACCGTTTGCCTGTGGACCCAATCGGTATTGTAATAGAGGAGCGCTTTGGAATGGATGCCAAAATAGATTTCTCAGCGATCAGCCTTCAGCAAAAGGCGTTTGCTCCTTGTGTTTGATGGCTGAAAGCGGATATCTCATCAATGAAGCCAAAACTTGTTGCCCTTCTTGGACCAGCTCGTGGGAAAACGTATTCCCTGGATGAGCCGAGAATTGACCTCGGGCGGCTCGCTTCCAATCGCATTTGCGTCCCGGACCAGTCAGTCTCGCGGAGGCATTGCCTTTTTGAAATACAGAGTGAGCGGATAACGCTCCGCGATCTCGAAAGCCGGAACGGCACTCGGGTAAACGGTGTGCCCGTGATGGGGCGCGTCCTCGAGGACGGGGATGTTATCGAGGTGGGAGACTCTCAGTTCTTGTTTTTGCGGGAAGATCCTCCGCCTGAGGCGTCCGGGCCGCTGGTCACGATCCAGGAAATATCCCTGGAGGGGGCCAACACCGTAAAACTGTCCGGTCGATTGGGCACACGCCTCAAGCTCGGCGTGCCGGATCCTTCCGACACTGAGATCAGCCGTAAAGCGCATGACCTGGATGTTCTACTGAGGATCAACAACGCCCTCAATCAGGTGCGCGAGCTCGAGCCGCTTGCGCGGCAACTCCTGGCGATGGTCTTTGAAGTGATCCCTGCAGCCCGCGGGGCTATTCTGCTGTCCGGTGAACGGGCGGACACGTGGGAGCCCACATTCGGTTGGCGCCGTGAAGAGGAGGAGCAGTGTGCCGTGCCGGTGAGCCGCGCGGTCCTCAACCAGGTGATCAGTGAAAGCACGGGGATTCTCTCGACGGACACCCGTGCTGATCCTGCCCTGCGAAATTCGGAGAGTCTGTTCAAAGCGCGCGTGGCGGCTCTGCTTTGCGCTCCCTTAATGGTATTTGACAAACTGATAGGAGTTGTTTACCTCGATACACCGGATCTCACCCGGCCTTTTGACCCGGATCATCTCGCCTTGCTGATGGGGATTGCGGGCGTGGCGGCGCCTGCACTGGAGAACGTCCTTCGCGTGTCGCGGCTCGAGGCTGAGAACCGCCGGCTGGTCGATGAGATTCGCGTTCAGCATAACATGGTGGGTGAGAGCGAGCGCATCCGGCAAGTGCAGCAGTTCATAGCCAAGGTCGCGCCGACGGAATCCACGGTGCTGATTAAAGGTGAGAGCGGGACCGGCAAGGAGTTGGTTGCGCGCGCCATCCACTATCTGAGCCGGAGAAGCTCCAGGCCCTTCGTCGCCATTAACTGCGCCGCCATCCCGGAAAACCTGCTTGAGGCGGAGCTGTTCGGACACGAGCGGGGCGCCTTTACGGGGGCGGTTGGGCTTAAAAGGGGCAAACTCGAAATGGCGAGTGGCGGCACGCTATTCCTTGATGAGATCAGCGAGCTGGCCCCCCCGCTACAGGCCAAATTGCTGCGGGTGCTTCAGGAGCGGGAGTTTGAGCGGGTAGGTGGCACCGCGCCGGTTAAAGTGGATTTGCGCATCGTCTCAGCAACCAACCGTAACCTGGAGGATTCGATCCGCGCGGCAGCTTTCCGGCAGGACCTCTTCTTCCGCCTCAACGTTGTTTCCGTCACGCTCCCGCCACTGCGCGAGCGCCGGGAAGATATTCCGTTGCTTGCCCATTACTTCATTGCCCGGCTTGCGAAGCAGTGCGGGCGTCGGGTACGAAGCATTTCTCCCAGCGTCAGAGCCTGCCTGATGCGCTATGACTGGCCGGGAAACGTCAGGGAGCTAGAAAACGCCATCGAGCACGCCATCGTCCTTGGGGCGGGAGACGTGATCGAAGTCGAGGATTTGCCGGAGAGCCTCTTGGAATTCCAGCCTGGTACCGGCGGCGAAATGACTCGTTTTCACGAAGCCCTTCAACTCACTAAACGCCAGCTTATCCTGGAGGCGATGAGCAACTCTCAGGGCGTTTATACCGAAGCGGCCAAGCGACTGGGCTTGCACCCTAATTACCTTCATCGTCTCATCCGAAACCTCAACTTGCGCGACGAGGTGCGCAAGCCTTCGTCGTAACAACATGAATATATGCTAGAATTTTTCATGGAGCGACGATTCCATCCGTGCCACCGAGAGGCCCTCAGACGCTATGCTTAAAGTGGGAGTGGTCAGCCTGGGCTGTCCTAAAAATCTTGTTGACAGTGAAGTGATGATGGGATTCCTGACCCGCAGGGGGTACGAGGTTACACCTCACGCCGGGGATGCGGATGTGATTGTCGTCAATACGTGCAGCTTTATTGGCCCGGCGAAACAGGAATCTATCGATACGATCCTGGAGATGGCCGAGTACAAAAAAAATGGAGCTGCAAAGAAGCTGGTGGTGGCGGGATGCCTCGTCGAGCGGTACCGCGCCCAGATCCTCAA
>JASHTR010000469.1 GCA_030040455.1 Terriglobia bacterium
AGCAGAGTCCCGAAGATGAGCTATTTCCGGCCTGTAAGGAAAAGGACGTCGCCGTAATAGCCCGCGTTCCGTTCGACGAGGGATCGCTCACCGGAATGCTCACCAAGGGCAGTCGATGGCCGGTGGGAGACTGGCGCAACAGCTATTTCGTGCCAGAAAACCTTAACGCTACGGTGGACCGCGTCGAGGCGATCAAAGCCGTTGTTGCGGAGGGCACAACGCTTGCCGAAACCGCGTTGCGCTTCATTCTGATGAACCCGGCCGTGAGCGTCACGATTCCGGGCATGCGCAAAGTCAGGAATGTAGAAGCGAACATTACGGCCAGCGAGGCGGGGCCACTCGACGCCGAGCTTTACAGCCAACTTCGCAAGCACCGTTGGGACCGCAAGCCAACCCCGTGGTCACAGTAAAATGACGCCGTCTTTTAGGGCCGTTGACCCATGAAAGTTCATGAAAATGGCTCCGCCCCTAAGAATCAGGGGAGTTGGAAGCCGCAGGTCGCGTCCATGATGTTGGGATTCGAATTGGAATTAACGAGCGCTCGATGCGAGCGCGGGACTTTTGGGGACGTTCCTATAAACCGAGCTTCCGGTTCGTGGCCGACCAGGCTCCATAATGCACGTCAACTACTTACTGCTGGATTCGACCTGCAAGTGGTTCGTCACTGAAAATACACCGGAAACACCATTGGCGCGGACGTTCGCGATATTCTTGTCCGAAGCGCTGTCCACGACGCCCTCGAGGGTCACGTGACCCCCGTCAACAATGATATGGATGGGACCCACCACCTGGATGGCGTATTTTTCGAAGCCAGGAAATCCATAGATCGCCCGGTATTCCGCAACCCGGATTCGGTTGTCGGAAGGAAACAAGGGCAGCACCTTGATGTTGTTGGTCACTTTTTGAACGCCCTCAATCTTTTTCACGACGTTTCCGGCCTCGGACTTGAGAGTGGAGTTCACCACATACCCATCTAATTCGACCTTGTATCCGCTCACCCGATATTCGAACCAGTCAAAGACGGTGTAGTACGGCAGCATGAGCAATTGATGACGCACCTCTCGGGTGAGATAGACCTCAGTTCGTTCGGGCGCCTGCTGCTGGGCCCAACCTGGCATCGTCGACGATAGAATGCCCGCCGTCGGGATGACGCAAATCAACACGAACTCACAAATTCGACGCATGCTCATAACGACCTCCTCTTGCACTGATTTGGCTGGAATGCCTTTCCGCCATTATATGGCTAGCATTCTACACCAAACCCATAAAGAGGAGGGGCAGGCGTGGCAGGTGCTGCCAAGATCGGCAGCACGAGAATAGCGGGTCAGTTTCAATCTGCGTTGCGGCGAGTTTGCCTCGGTTTTCCCGAGCGCGCGGGTTTGTGCCCGCAAGATGCATTTTCATAGTCCGGGAGGGCGCGCCTCACAGTCTCGTTTTGAGCGCGGCGTCCACAAACGTACGAGCTCGCCACTCCATATTCGTGATCGCTGTTCCTACCACCACCGCGTGAGCTCCCAAGTCAAACGCCTTTCGCACGTCGTCCGGATCCCTCACCCGCCCTTCCAATATGACGGGCAGCGAAAGGCGTTTTACAAGCTGATGAAGCAGGTCGAACGCGGGCCCCTCGCGGCCTTGACCTTCAGTTTCCTTCGTATAGCCGTGGAGTGTGGTTGCCACAGCGTCCGCCCCTCTTTCCGCGGCGTACAAGCCCTCGTCGGCGGTCGCAACATCCGCGACGACGAGCACCTTGATCTCCCGCTTTAAGAAGCTCATGATTTCGTCCAGAGATTCGCCATTTGGCCGCGGCCGCGCCGTGGCGTCCAAAGCAATAATTGCTGCTCCCGCCAAATGAACCCTGCGAGCGGAACCAAGACTTGGAGTGATGTAAACGGGAAAGCCGTCAGTCCGGCGCTTCTCGATGCCGATGATGGGTATACCGACGGCGCGGCGCACCGCCCGAATATGCTCCTCCCCATTGATCCTCACCCCAACAGCGTTCTGGCCCTCCGCTACCCGGGCGAAGGCAGCGATGATCCTTGGATCATCCAGCGGCGAGCCCGCGCGCGCCTGGCAGGAAACGATGAGGCCGTTTTTGAGAATTTGAATTGCGTTGGGCATGGCGTTCATAATAACCGTGGTGATCAGCGACGATTGATTTCCGGACGCAGGTTCATTATACTCAGCCAACATACTGGATGGCTAGACAAGGACACAGGATGAGCACATCTCTAAGTGGGAACCGCCCACCCGTTCCTGCCGTCACGGTGACGCTGGACCGCACCAGCTTCGTCCCTTTTTATCGCCAGGTGGCGGACCAGGCACGCCAGATGATTCAGTCCGGACAGGTCGCGCCGGGCCAGCCTTTCCGCTCCGAAGGCGAGATGGCCCGCGAGTTGGGCATCAGCAAGATGACGGTTCGCCAGGCTTTCCAGATCCTGCGCGCCGAGGGCCTTCTGACAGTCTCCAAGGGAAAACAACCAGTGGTCGCTGCGGGCCGGGTTCAGAAGGACACCCAGGAATTCCGGGGATTTACCGAAGAGATGACCCGGCGTGGTCTGAAACCCTCCTCGAAGCTCCTGGAAGCTGAATGCCTGCCACCCAAACCTCAAGTTCAGCAAGCGCTGCGTCTCGAAAATAGCGAAAAAATCTACCGGATACGGCGGCTTCGCCTGGCGAACGGCGAGCCCGTAGGAATCGAAACGACGTATCTTCCCGCCCATTTGTTTCCTGGCCTCGACCGGCAGGACCTCGAAAAAAAGTCGCTTTACGCGCTTCTTGAAACCCACTATGGAGTGAAGCTCGACTGGTCCGAAGAAGAGCTCGAGGCGCGCCCGGCGGGCAAGGAGGAAGCCCGTCTGCTACGGGTGAGACGCGGCTCTCCGCTTTTCTGCATGCGTCGTAAGGTCCATAGCGCCGAGGACATACCGGTTGAATACGCCATCTCCTTGTTGCGGGGCGACCGCTATACGGCGACCGTCATTTCGCGCCGCAAACCGGACAGGCGCAGTTGACGCTTAGGGGCCGCGCACGAATAACGCGAACAATGGCTAGCGCAGGGTTTCCTGTCTTTGGAAACTCTGATTGTCCGTCAACCCCACCAGAAAAGCCGCAGACTTCGAAAAGCACGAAGTCTGCTACTCCTACCCCGCGGCGCGACAGATGTTCAAGTTATCCATGCCCGGGTGCTTAGCCTAGGGTGCCGGACCCGCCGAGCGCCACGGTAGCCGGGAGCGATAATGACCTTCCCTATGCTTCCCCGGTTTCCTTGCGAAGCTCTTCCAGACGCTGGAGAAGTTGACGGGTGACGTCGCGGTAGCGGGGATTTCCGTATAAATTGTGCAGTTCATGAGGATCGCTTTCAAGGTCGTAGAGCTCATACTCCGGGGGCTGCTCTTCATAGTATTCGATCAACTTGTATTGCTCCGTGCGAACGCCGTGGTTCTTCGGTACCATGTTCGGGCCGGGATAGTCGTAGTATGAGTAGAGCCAGTCCTTGCGCCAGTCGGAAGGCTCAATGCCTTTCAGCAACGGCACGAGGCTGCGCCCTTGCATCTCCTCGGGCACGCTCACGCCAGCGAGATCCAAAATCGTCGGAGCAATGTCCAGGTTCAGAACCATCCGGCGATTAAAAGACCCCGGCCGGATCAGTTTTGGATAATGGAAGATCAACGGAATCCTGATCGAGGGCTCGTACATCAGCCGCTTATCAATCAGATGCCACTCTCCGAGAAAGTAACCATGATCGGAGGTGTGAATGACGACCGTGTCGTCGAGCTTGCCCGTTCGCTCCAGCACCCCGAGAACCTGGCCGATATATTCGTCAGCGCCCACCGTATCCGCGTTATGATTCTTCACCATCTGTTCGAGCGAGGCGCAATATTCAAACGTGCCCAGCTTGTTATCCGCATTTGCCATCGCCTTCGGTTTTCCCGGATAGCCCTTTAGGTCATCGTCGAACGTGGCGGGTTCAGGGACAGCGAGTCCGTTGTAGAGATTCTGGAGGTGGCGCGGACGTATGCCCTCACCGTGCGGCTGCTTAAACCACACAAACAGGCAAAACGGCTTTTCAAGGCGGCCCTGCAGCCACCCGGCGGCCGCGCTGGTGACGAGGGCGTCAACATAGCCCCGATACATTCTATCCGGTCGAATTTGTCCGTTCCAGCCCTCCGCAACGATTGGATTGAGGTTTGGCTGTTGAAGAAGGTAGCCGAAGTAGTAATCCCAATAATGATCGCGCAGGGCGCCCTTGATATGTGACTTTCCGCAAAA
>JASHTR010000039.1 GCA_030040455.1 Terriglobia bacterium
GTGTCCAAAAGGATCCACCACCCCGCCTATCCGGTCGCCGTAAAACTGATCCTGCACCGGCCTTTGCACGTTCGCCCCGGCAGCAACAGCCTGATTGAACACTGCATCTACGTCCTCGACATAAAGATGGATGCCCACCGGCGAGCCGCCGAGGGATTGCGGACTGCGGTAGCCCCTTTCGGAAACCTCATCTGCAAGCATGATCACAGAATCCCCGATCTTGATCTCGGCATGTCCGATTTTGCCGTCTGGCTGCGCCATTCGGAACAACTCCTTTGCCCCGAATCCCTTCTTATAAAATTCGATGGCGTTGGCCGCCCCATTGACGATCAAATAGGGCGTTGCGGTATGATATCCCTCCGGGATGGGGTTAACTTTCCCCGCCATAAATCCTCCTCATGATTCATCAAATTTCTTCCCCGTCCTTTTCCGTAACACCGATCACCCGTTGGTTCCATACCGCTTCACCTCAGCGAAACTTTCTGGAGCCGATGAGCGGGATTGAACCGCTGACCTCGTCCTTACCAAGGACGCGCTCTACCAACTGAGCTACATCGGCCCAAACAGCGATCAGCAATCAGCCGTCAGCAAAAGCTCCGTCGACGAACTGTGTTCGCTGAGCGCTGAAGGCTGAAAGCTGACGGCTTCCTGGAGCGGGAGACGGGAATCGAACCCGCGACCAACAGCTTGGAAGGCTGTGACTCTACCACTGAGTTACTCCCGCCCACAACCGCGGTGACAAGTGACGAATGGCATGGCACCATCGGCGCCGTTTGCTCATCACTTGTCACTCGCCACTGTCTTTCCTCTGGTGGACAGGGGAGGATTCGAACCTCCGTAGACCGCATGGGCCGGCAGATTTACAGTCTGCTGCTTTTGACCGCTCAGCCACCTGTCCACAGTTTAAGTAATGAGATCGTCGGCCCTCCATAAATGTGAATGCCTTTCCGGCTGCCCTGCGAGCACCACCGTTCGATCTGGAGCTGGCGAAGGGATTTGAACCCCTGACCCTCTGATTACAAATCAGATGCTCTACCAACTGAGCTACGCCAGCTAACGAATCTTCCCATTCTAAGTTTCGGCATCCAAAAATGCAAGGCGGCGAAACGGTGGGAGAGGTTTTGAATTGGCCCGAAAAAGCAGCGCCACTATAAAGCCAGCACTGCGCCACAAGCTCACGGTTAAAGCAGGCGTAGTCGGTCTAAGAGCAGGCGGAAGGCGATGCCGCGATGCGAAACAGCAAATTTTTCTTCAGCGCTGATTTCCGCGAAGGTTTGACCAAAAGGTGGATAGAAGAAATAGGGATCGTATCCGAACCCACCTCGGCCTCGCGGAGCAGTGATGATGCCGCCCTCTACCCGTCCTTCCGTAAGTGCCACAAGGGTTCCCTTTCGCGCGAGGGCGACGACACATTCGTAGTGTGCGTGGAAGGCGCCGAGCGGATGAAGACGCGAATCCGGCGGGTTGCGGCTCGAGATCGCCTCAAGCTCGACGAGCAGTTTGTGATTGTTGGCCTCGTCGGTTGAATGCGGCCCGGCAAACCGCGCGGAATAGACACCCGGAGCGCCACCCAAGGCGTCCACGCAAATTCCAGAGTCATCCGCAAAGACGAGGTGTTCAGTAAAGGAAGAATAATGAAGAGCCTTTTTCCGAGCGTTTGCTTCAAACGTCTCGCCGTCTTCAATGCACGGGGGCAGTTGAGAGATATCGGGCAACGGCTCGACAAGCACGTCGTAGGCAAGGGCTGCGGCGCGAAACTCACCCAGCTTGCCGGAGTTTGTGGAAGCAAGATGGAGCATGCAGGGCATAATACCGATCGAGCTATGAGCGTGTGAAAAAATGAAATATCTCTCGCAAAGCCGCCAAAGTGGCAGTCACGGCGAGTGCTTTTCTGACTGTGGGCATTTCTCGCGGTCCAGGCAAAGGCCTACGGTCAACCCAAAGCGGATTGACCGTGGCTGCCGGCTATCCTTTTCCCGGCACGGGGGCGCCATCCCCCAGCACAGACCGCTGCGCGGCCAGGAGCTTCTGCAGGCCGGGCAGCATCGCCTCGACGATCCGGTTAAGGTCATCGAGGCTGTAAGGGTGCCCCTCCGCCGTGGCTTGCACTTCAACCAGCTCGCCGGATCCCGTCATGGCCACATTCATGTCCATGTCGGCATGGGAATCCTCCGCGTAGTCGAGGTCCAGCAGAAGCTCTCCACCGACTATGCCGGCGCTCAATGCGGCGACGCAATCGCGGAGCGGGTTGGCCTTGAGCACCTGTATCTCCTCAAGCTTCTTGAAGGCCAGCCCTAAGGCGACAAGCGAGCCGGTAATGGAGGCGGTGCGCGTGCCGCCGTCAGCGCGGATCACGTCGCAGTCGATCCACACGGTCCGCTCACCAAGGGCTTCAAGGCTGGTGACGGCGCGTAATGCTCGGCCGATGAGGCGTTGAATTTCCATGGTCCTTCCGCTTTGGCGGCCTCGGACCACTTCCCGCGCGGTGCGTGCCTCGGTTGAACGCGGGATCATGGCGTATTCGCTGGTGATCCAGCCTTTGCCCGAGCCTTTCAGGAAAGGAGGCACCCCTTCGTCGATGGAGGCGGTGCATATGACCTGCGTCTCGCCCAGGCGCATCAGCACGGAGCCTTCGGCGCTGGATATGAAATGAGGAACGATTTCTATGGGACGCAGCTCAATGGCCGCGCGGTTATCAGCACGCACCAGCTTGCCTCCGGAATAAAGAAGCCCGGAGATGAGTTTAGGGGTTGAGGGCATAACACTCCTTTAGGTAACTCTCCCGAACTGGCAGAAATCATAGTCCGGGTCTAATTCAACCACTCGGAGCCAGGCGCGCACGGCGTCCGCAGGCTCTCCAAGCTCCACAAAACAGAACCCAAGCGCATGGTGCACGAAGGCGTCTCCGGCGCGATATGCGAGAGCCGCCTCATAACCCAGCCGCGCCCCCTCCCAGTTGCCAAAGCGGATACACAGATAGCCCTGCTCGCAGGCCTTCCGCCAAGGGGCGAGCCCTGGCGTGGCAGGAGATGGGATCGGCCACTCCCTCCGCACGGCAAACAGCTTGCGGGCGCATTCGCGCAGATTATCGCGCGCCGGTGAGTCGCTGAAAATGGCCACCGACTGAATCAGCTCCCGGAGAGACAAGTTCAAATCCCGAGCCGTGGGCTCGGGAAGATAGAGCAGCTTCAGCGCGTTTCGATAATGCTCGCGGCTCTCCAGCAGCGATTCAGTTCTGATGAGGAATTCCTCCGCCTTGGCGTGCTCGGGATCGGCTTCGAGGGCGTGCCGGTAACAGGCAGCAGCGGATTCGAGCTGGCCGGTAGACCCGTACGCATGACCCAGGAGAAGGTGCGTCATCGCCCCGGCAGAGCCCATCTTGAGCGCTCGCGTCAAGGCTTCCAAGGCCAAATCCGGTTGTCGGGTTTCAAGGTAGCACACTCCAAGCTGCTCCCACGCGTCGGCGTTGTTCGAATCCTCCGCCAAC
>JASHTR010000470.1 GCA_030040455.1 Terriglobia bacterium
CCAAGCCATTCCCGACAGAGTAGATAACCCGCCAGTTTTTGCGAGGGGTCGCCACGGCGAGCGTTCTTCCTCGCCGTGGGCTTTTCATGCCACAAACCCACGACGAATTCAAAAAACGAATTCGTCGTGGCTACCATTTTCTAACCTAAACATGGCCTCGTGCGGCACAATCAGGCCTGTTACTTTGTGTAACAACGTAAAGGAACAGAATGCGCGCAGTCATTCAGAGGGTAACGAGAGCGGAGGTGCGCGTAGGAGGTCAGAGCGTATCCCGAATCGACGCTGGCCTTTTAGTGCTGGTTGGCATTGGCGTGAACGATACGCCTGCGTCCGCCAGAAGCCTTGCCGAGAAGATCTTGCATCTGCGCATCCTGAACGACGACGATGGCAAAATGAATCGCTCCGTCATGGATGCGGGCGGGGCGATACTCTGCGTTTCTCAATTTACGCTTTATGGTGATGCGCGTGGCAGCCGACGCCCCAGCTACACCGGTGCCGCTGCGCCGGAAGTTGCCCAGCCACTCTATGAAGTATTACTTGAAGATTTGCGGGCGCTCGCCGCGCCGAAAGGCATTGCCATCGAGTCCGGTCGCTTTCAGGCGATGATGGAAGTGGAATTGGTGAACGACGGCCCGGTGACAATCCTGCTAGATACGGAAAAGAGCTTCTAATTTCGCACGAAAACTGCCGGGGTGGCGCGTGGTTCGTGATTCGAACCGCGAGACCCAAACCACGGCTTTTGAATCGCCGCGGCGTTAAAAAGCGAACGGTGACAACCCCATCGCCGTGCCGCCGGTCGGGACACCGGCGCTACACCACCCCAATTCGTTCAAGGATCGCCTGCAACTCCGCGCGGTCCGCCTCCAGCATGGGCCCGAGCGGCGGCCGGGTGGGACCTGCTTTCATGCCGCAAAGGTTCATTCCTTCTTTGATCACCACGTTAATATAGCCGGGCCGCTTCTTTCGCAGGTCAAACACGGGCATTGCTTCCATTTCGACCACCTTCGAAGCTTCCGCCAGACGGCCTTGCTGGAGGAGGTGCCAGATGCGGCGCGGAGTTTGCGGCATAAAGTTTACAATGCCGCTTGTAAAGCCCTTAACGCCCAGCGCAAAATAGCTCGGCGCCAGAATCTCGCCAACTCCACACAGGAGCTCGATCCGGTCGCCCACCGCTTTCCATTGCCGCACGAACTGCTTCATGTCGCCGTGCTCGTCCTTCAAACCCACGATATTCGGTATCTCGGCCAGGCGCTCCAGGAGCGGGATGCTGAAGTTGAACCCCGGCGTCTGAAAGAGAACTACGCCCAGCCGCGTGGCAGAAGCGACCGAGCGGTAATATTCAAAAAGACCTTCGTCCCGAGCCGGGACAAACTGGGGTGGCAGCAAGAGCACGCCATCCGCGCCGCATTCTTCCGAGGCGCGCGCGAGCTCCCGAGCCACCGGCAACGCAAACCCAATCCCTGCCAGCACCGGCTTGCGCCCGCGGATTTCCTCAACGACGGCACGGACTACCGCCTTGCGCTCTTCCGGAGCGAGCGAATAAATCTCGCCATTGTTTCCGAGCGGCACCACCACGTCGCAATGCCCCGCCAGGAAAGCTGCGTTCGCCCGCAAGGCGCTGACGTTCATGGTGAAATCGTCGTGGAACGGTGTTACGCCGAATCCTACGATTCCGCGCAAAGCTTGTTTCAATTCGTCTGGACTTCGCATTTTCAGGTCTCTCCAATTCCAAGGGTAGTGGCGAGTGACAAGTGACGAGCGCGCAGCGCAAACTTCGTGCTTTTCGAAGTCCGTGGTCTTTCTGTAGGAATTGCGGGACAAGCCGAAGAGTCTCCCGTCTTGGGGAACTCTGACCTCGTCACTGATCACTCTCCACTGATCACTGCTTCTTACAGCCCTCGTTCCGCCATTTTCAAGGCTTCAAGTAATGCTTTAGCTTTATTCAGAGATTCCTCATATTCACTGGCTGAAACAGAATCCGCCACGATGCCGGCTCCGGCCTGGAGGTAGGCATTGCGGTTTTGGATCACCACGGTGCGGATGACGATGCAGGCGTTCAGATTCCCGGAAAAGTCGAGGTAGAGAACCGAGCCGCCGTAGAGGCCACGGCGGGTGGGCTCGAGCTCGTCAATAATCTCCATCGCGCGCACTTTGGGCGCGCCCGAAAGCGTCCCCGCCGGGAAGCAGGCCGCGAGCGCCGCATAGCTATCCGCTTCCGGCCGGAGCCTGCCTTGGATGGAGGAAACGAGGTGCATGACGTGCGAATAGCGTTCGACAGACATGACCTCGCGCGGCGTGACGGTGTGATATTCGCAGACGCGGCCCACGTCATTGCGGCCCAGGTCCACCAGCATAATATGTTCGGCGCGCTCCTTTTCGTCGCTTTTCAGCTCTTCCTCGAGGCGCCGATCCTCCTCTTCTGTTTTTCCCCGCGGGCGGGTGCCGGCAATCGGTCGGTATTCTACCTGGCGCCCGGACACCTTCACCAGCATTTCAGGTGAAGAGCCGAGCACGGCGGATTCGCCGAGTTGTAGAAAGTACATATAAGGCGAGGGATTGACGACGCGCAAGGCACGGTAGATTTCAAACGGGGGCACGCGCACGGGCGCTCGAAGCCGCTGCGAAAGCACCACCTGGAAAACATCTCCCGCGCGGATATACTCCTTGCCGCGCTCCACCATCGCCTCATATTGGTCCCGGCTCATGTTGAAGCGAAAGCGCAGCGGGCCGCGCGGGCGCGGGATGCGCGAGCGAGGAAGCGGACGGTGAAGAAGTTCTTCCATCCGGTCAAGCTGGAGCAGAGCCGCGTCGTATTTCGCGCGCAGGCTTCCCTTCCCTTCCTCGGTGAGCACGCTGGCAATCAGGTAGAGTTTTTGCTGCACGTGGTCAAAGGCGGCAAGCTGGTTGAAATACATGAAAAGCGCATCGGGCATCGGGACGTCCGGCGAGACGCGCGGCGGCAGCTTCTCCAACATGCGCACCGCCTCGTACGCAAGATACCCCACGGCGCCGGCAGAAAAAGGCGGCAACCCCGCTACCGGAACAGGATGGTAGGGTCGGCTCGCTTCACGTAAATAGTCGAAGATGTTGCCGGATTCATTCCGCGTTGCCCCGTCCCGCTCCACCCGGATCGACGGACCGAAACACGAAATCAGTTGAAAAGGAGCCACACCAAAGAACGTATAGCGGCCAACGCGCTCGCCGCCTTCCACGCTTTCCAGTAAAAAGCTATAGGGGCTCCGCGCCTTCGCGATGCGCAGAAATGCTGAAACCGGACTCAGCAAGTCGGCAACGACGGCGCGATAAACGGGGACGATGTTGCCGCGGGAAGCCAGGCGGCGGAATTCCGAAAATGCAGGGAATGTTTCGGACATAAATAGCAAACGAGTGCGCCAGTAGAGATGTCCTTCAAGTGTGGCTTTAATTTTTGTCGTCGCGCCGACATGCCTTTTGGGTTTCAGCGCAAAAGCCACGGGCGGTGAAAAGCTGAGCGCTGGAAGCTCCCTCAGCGCCCGCTCAATCCATATCCGACAGGTCGAAGCCCTGGCGCACAGCCTGCTCCATGAGGGCGCGTGGAGCGGCTTGGCCCGTCCAGATTTCAAACTGCCGCGCGCCTTGATCCACGAGCATTTCGAGACCGGAGATGGTGGTCAGGCCGCGGCTGCGGCCCTCCAGGAGAAAGCGCGTCTCCATAGGGTAATAGACCATGTCAAAGACCACCCGGGCGCGCAGCCGGGCCAAATCAATCGGAACAGCATCGATGTTGGGCGCCATTCCGATGGGCGTGGCATTAATCACGGTATCCACATCGAGGCCGTCTGCCCGCTCCCACGGAACCACCTCCGCAGACACTTCTCTCGCCAGCCGCCTTGCCGCCGTTTCCTTTCTGGCAGCGATGAAAACACCGGCGCCTTCGCCCCGAAGCGCAAAGGCCGCGGATCGCGCCGCCCCGCCCGCTCCGAGAATCAGGATGCGGCTCCCGGCAAGCCTCAACCGTTTGGCCAACACCTCCACCACGGCGGCGGCGTCCGTGTTCCAGCCCAGCCATTTGCCGCGCTGCACGGCGACGGTGTTGCAGGCTCCAATCTGCTGGGCGAGCGGATCGATCCAATCCAACTCCTCCAGAATCGCGCGCTTGTAAGGCATGGTGACGCTGAAACCGGAAAATTCCAGGCGGCGCGCAAATTTCAGGAAGTCTTTAAGACGACGG
>JASHTR010000471.1 GCA_030040455.1 Terriglobia bacterium
CTCTCTTGTCGCCTTTGGGCGGAGCATTTTCTTAAATCTTCTGAGGTTAAAGGCTCATGATTTTGATGAGAGACGGAGGACCCGAGATGAGAGACAAGAAACGAGCAACACGTAAAACAACTCCAACTCGTCTCTTGTCTCTTCTCTTTCGTCACTACCTCGCAGTTTGCCGGATTGCTGCTTTACTGGTCCTCGCGGGGTTCCTCTCCTCCATCCTGGCTCAGACGAACGGACTTGAAAGTCACGACCTCTACAAATTCCGTTCCGTGGGCGAGGTGGCGCTTTCTCCGGATGGCGGGCGCGTTGCCTATACCGTGATCCGGAACGATCGGCCGGGCCGGCCCTATTCCGAGGTGCGGGTCATGGACCTCGCGACCGGAAAGTCCATCCTATTGAGCGGCGCGGGAAGCGCTAATCCCGTCTGGTCGCCGGACGGCCAATGGGTGGCGTATGTTGGCAGCGCGGGCGGGCTCGGCGGTCAAACGAGCTTGATGATCGTCCACCCGGATGGCTCCGGTGCCACGCCTCTCGCGGCGATCCATGGCACCAATGCACCGCTTCCCGGCCAAGGCGCTTCGATCACATGGTCGCCCACGAGCGACCGTATCGCGTTCATTTCCGCCACTCCCGGCCCGGAAACCGCTGCCATGAGCGGCGACCCCATGGTGATTACGCGCTATATGTATCGACCCACGGCGAGTGAAGGGCTGAATCCCTTTAATGATAACCGGCGGCTGCACATCTTCCTCGTCGATCTTGCGACCAAGCAACTCCGCCAGCTTACCCAGGGCATTCACTACGAGCACTCCATTGACTGGTCGCCCGACGGCAAAGAGATTCTTTTCGTCTCGAACCACGAGCCGAACTCCGACGAGTTCTTCAATTACGACGTCTTTGCTCTGAACGTCTCCAACGGGAGCGTCCGGCGGCTGACGGCTACGGAAGGCTGTGAGTACGCGCCGCGCTGGTCGCCGGACGGCAAAACCATTGTTTATCTCGCCACCAAGCGCGGGCTGACCGACCGCGAGACGAACATGGAAGATACCCACGTCTGGCTGATGAACCCCGATGGCAGCCACCGGCGTGAGATCGGCGCCGTCATCGACAACCGCCAGGGCGACGTGGACTGGGCGCCAGATGGAAAGGCGGTCTATTTTACGGTCGATGAGCGCGGCAATGCCCACCTTTACAAGCTGCCCGCGGCTGGAGGGCGACCCGAAGCGATCGTGAATAGCCCCGGCACGGTGGGATCCTGGTCCGCCGGGAAAAACGGGAAGATGGTTTATAGCTTCGCGAGCCCGCGCGACATGGCCGAGATGTTCCTGAAGACTGCTGAAGGCACCCGGCAACTAACGGATCTAAATGCCCGCGTGCTTGCGGGTAACCCGATTGCGCGCGTTGAGCCTTTCACATTTATCAGCAACGATAACAAATATCAGGTGGAAGCCTTCCTCACCCCGCCGCTCGACCTCGCGCCCGGCTCGAAGCACCCTCTGATCGTCGATATCCACGGCGGACCGCACGGGCAGAACGGTCCTGCGTTCAACTTCCTGGCGCAGGTCTACGCCGCCCACGGCTGGGCCACGCTCTACGTCAACTACCGTGGCTCGATAGGGTACGGCCAGAAATTTGCCGACGCGGTTTTTGGCGACCAGGACGGTAATGAAGGTGAAGACGTGCTCTATGGGGTAAGCGCCGCAGTGCGCCGGAACCCGTGGATTGACCGCGACCGCATGGGCATTGAGGGCGTCAGCTACGGCGGCCAGCTCACCGACTGGCTCATTACCCAAACCAACGAGTTCAAGGCGGCGATTCCGGTTGCCGGCATCAGCAACCTCGTCAGCTATAACTACCTGACCTATTACAACCAGTATGAGGAGATGGAATTCGGAAAATTCCTGCACCAGGATGATTTGATGGATTTCGCCTGGGAACGATCGGCGTTGAAGTACGTGGCCAACGTGCACACCCCCACCCTGCTGATGCACGGCTCGAACGATCCTGACGTGCCCACCGAGGAGGCCGAGCAATATTACATCGCCTTGAAAGACGTTGGCGTTGAGACCATTCTCGTCATCTATCCGCGCGAGGGACATGGGCTGCGCGAGGTAGGCCACCAGGTGGACCGTATTGACCGCTCCATCCGATGGTACGAAGAGCACTTTCCACCCCAAGGGGCCGCAGTAAAAACAAACGTCCAGCCTTGACGTTGAAACCATCGAAAAGGTGTATGAAGCTGAACTTACTTTCCCGGCCACAGGCCGTATCCTGCGCTCACGTCGATAACCTGGCCGGTAACGTTCGAAGCCGCCGTCGAGCAGAGGAACAACACGACGCGGCAAATATCCTCCGGAGTCGCCATCCGGCCGAGCGCCGCAGGACGCATAAAGTCCCGACGCATTTTTTCAATTGAAATGCCCAGCGCGCGCGCCCGGGCTTCCAGAACGTTCTCGATGGCCTTTCCCGCCACCGGTCCAGGACAAATCGCATTCACCCGCACGTTGGCCGCGCCCGCTTCCTCAGCCAGCGTGAGCGTCAGGCTGATGAGCCCCGACTTTGATGCTGCATAGGAAGCACGAAGAGGGTAGGCCCAGTGCCCGACCACTGAGGAGATATTGATGATGCACCCCTCGCGGCGCCGTTCCATATGCTTGAGACATTCACGCGAAAAAAGAAAAGGACCTGTCAAATTCGTGTCGATCACTTCCTGCCAGGCCCGGCGGCTGAGGCGCGTGACCGGCTGCGTAGGCCCGCGAGCCCCAGCGTTATTCACCAGGACGTCGATTTTGCCAAAACGGTCGAGCGTGGCGCGCACCGCGCCGCGGACGGCGGCTTCGCTTCTCACGTCCGCGCGAATCGCAAGTGATTGTTTGCGCCCGCTGGCCACGCGGCTCAATTGGCGAACAAGCGCGGTCCTCCGCCGCCCAACCCACGCGACGCTCGCGCCTGCTTCGATCAGGCTGGAGGCGATCGCGCTGCCGAGCTCACCGCCAGCGCCCGTCACGATGGCAACTTTGCCTCGAAATTCATCTGCTGCGGAAATAGCGGAGCGCATTCTGAAGGTGGCTGAATCCGGTCGGCCTCTGAATCTGATTTGTGACTCCGAGGCAGTCAAGCATTCACCGCAGGGCTAAAGGCTTTCCGGGACGTGACTTCTCCGCCCCCTTGTGTTAAATTCTTCGCCGATGAATGCACCATTGTACTCGTCCAGGGGAAACCATCATGCGTAAAGCCTTGCTCTATTGCCTCATCGCGGCCACGTTTCTTCCCGCAATCACGCTGGCACAAAGCTCGAAAACCCGCCTCGCCATCATCGGCTTGGACCACGACCATGTTTGGGGGCTCCTCCAAGATTGGAAGCTGGTCCCGCAGGCCGACTTAGTGGCCATTGCCGATCCCCACCCCGAATTGATTGCCAAAGCCAGGGGGCGCGTGCCTCGAAGCGTCCGGTTTTATTCGGACTATGTGAAAATGCTGGAAGAAGTTAAGCCCGCCGGAGTTATTATCACCACCGAAATCGATCATCATCTGGCCATCGTTCGTGAATGCGCGTTGCTGCACGTTAACGTCGAAATGGAAAAACCCATGGCCACCACGGCCAGCGATGCGCGAGAGATGCTGCGCATGGCGCGAGAGCATCACATCCTGCTGATGGTGAACTACGCGAACAACTGGTTTCCCTCCACCCAGGAACTCTACAGGGAGGTGCAAGCCGGAAAAATCGGGCCGATCGATAAAATCATTGTCCAATTCGGCCATCAGGGACCGCGCGAGATTGGTGTTTCCAAAGAATTTGCCGCGTGGTTGTACGACCCGGTGAAGAACGGCGGCGGCGCGCTGATGGACTTTGGCTGCTACGGCGCGGATTTGGCCTTATGGCTGAAAGGAAGGCCGCAAAGGGTTTTTGCCCGCGCGCTCACGCTCAAAACCAGCCAGCACAACGCCGTAGAGGACGACGCCGTTATCCTCCTGGAGTATCCCCATGCGACGGCTGTGATTGAGCCTTCCTGGGATTGGCCCTATACGATGGAGCGCATTGAAGTTTTTGGCCGGAAAGGAAGCCTTCTCAGCCTCCCGGAGGGCTTGCTCTACCGGGGCTTCAACTCGCCCGCCTTGCTGGAACGGCCGGACGGCCAGCCGGTCCCTTCGCCTTCCCTGTCTCTCGAACAATCCAACCCCATTGCCTATTACGTGGATCACATTCAGAGACGCGCGCTGATTGGAGGATTGCTTTCCGGAAGCCTCAACGTCGAAGTAAACGAAATTCTCGATGCCGCCAAAGAATCGATCCGAACGGGGAAAACGGTAAGCATTCCGGCCAATTAGGACTATTGCCTTACGGCTCTCCTTCATTTTTTCCCATCGACTTGAAGACCACCTGTTTGCGCTCCGTTGTCTGTTCGCCGGTCACGGAGTTGGAAGCTACCGTATCCAGCTCGCCTGCCAGTCGCAGGAAATCCGGATCACCGGGCCTGCGGCCGGACCCGCGCTCTACGGTCCCAGTGAACCGGTAATATTTCTCATGGATTTTGCGCGTTCGGAATTCCACGTGGTTTCCCTTACGGGATCCGATCGTAATGGGGTAACTCAAAAGAGCATCGGACTCATCTTCGCCTTGAAAAACATCAATATAACCCTTCAACACGTCCTCTTCTTGCAGCACGGCGAGCGTGTCTTCAGGACCAAGAAAGTGATAACGTCCTGTCATGCTCGGCGCCTCCGCCGTCTGCGCCGGAAGCTGCGCGGGAAGTACGAAGGCAAACAACAGCACCACAAATACAAAAAGCAAAGGCGGGCCGTACAACGCCTGACCGCATTTTGGGGACGTTCCCGGCATAGAAGCCCTTCTTAGATCCCTCCGATCTTTCTTTAGCTCTTATCTTATTACCTGTGTTAGGGAACGGCAACAATAGAGGGCATGAAGAAACTTGTTTACAAGCGAAAAGCCTCACGCAAAGCCGCAAAAAAAGTTGAAAGTTCAAAGTCGAGAGTC
>JASHTR010000040.1 GCA_030040455.1 Terriglobia bacterium
GCACTCGGGGAAGCACGCCGGGTTTTGAGAGGGGAGCAGAAGGCTCGACGGTCAGCGCGTCAAGACTGACGATTAACCCGTCCAGGGAATCAAACAGGCGTTGCCGTTTGTGAAGCAGCGTCCCGTTGGTTACCAGCAGAACAGACCGGAATTTAATCTCCTTCTTCGCCGCTTCCACCAACTCCTGGACGTCACCCCGCAGCAGCGGCTCTCCTCCCGTAAAAAGGATAGAATCCGTTTCCCGCCGGATGACGCGCAATAGATCGAGAGTTTCAGCGGTCGAAAGCTCGTCGCTGAAAACGTCCGGCTCCTTCTGCGTGCAGTAAGTGCAATCCAGGTTACACTTGTGCGTGGTATAGAAAACCGCCGCATAAGGCGACACCACCTTCGTATGCAGAACCCTGGTCCGCCACATGTTCCGGAAATAATGCTTGAAATTCTTCCAGACAAAAGGGTATTGCCGCAGCAGACCGCGAAGAAGTTCCAGGGCGGAAGGTGATTTCCCAGCCATCACTCGATGCAGACTACGCTAACCGAGACGGGGACAAAATGCAAGGGTTTCCGATGCGACGCGGCCGGGGTCAGGTCATCGTTGTGGGCTGGTCCGGGGGCAGCGTTATAAGGCGAACGCTGCGCTGCCAACTTAAGTCCCTTTGCGCCTGGCTCGTCTTCTCAGGCGGGATGACCCTATAAAAGTATCTTCTACACCTCAGACGAAATAATAATTTAGAATAGAGAGCGGGATGCAAAGAGAAACGTTGTACCGAATCTTTAAGACCATCACCGGATGGGCCGTGCTGGCAGCCCTTGCCGCATGGCCTTGCCTTGCGGTTCTGCTGCCTTCGTGTGTCGGCACCAGCCTGCCCGTCAGCAGCATCAAGCTGCTGGTGGAACCTGCAAAGGGTGGAAGCCCTCTTCCGGTCAGCGCGGTCAATATGATCCAAGCCGGCGACAAGCTGAAGTACGAGCCCTTGCACTTGCCGGCCGATATCCGAGGCTCAGCAAAGATCGCCGTAGTGCTGGTTCCCGCAACCTCAGCGAAGGATAAGCGCATCGAGGTGCTGGAAGCGCAGCCGGCGAAGGCCGAAGCCGTGTGGAACGTTCCCATACAGGCGACTGTGGTGGGAGTGGTCTTCGGCCCCCACGGGCTGGACGTGAAGAAATTTAATTCTCTGGTGAAGAAGAACCCGGACCTTATTCCGGAGTTGGCTGATTACGCCCAAAAGACCGCTACCGTCAACGCGCTGGTTGAGGCGCTCTCCCAATACGAACAGTCCCCGCCCGGCACTGAGGATCTCAACGCTGCCTTGACAGGGTTTTCCTCTCAATACGGAGTTGCGTTGCCTAAGCTGGATTCCACCACCCCGACCGATGAGCAGGCAACGCTGCTGTTGCACGCCGTGGTTCCGACTGTTTCCACGTATGATCCCATGTCTTCCGCGCGCTCCCAGGCGCTACAGCAATCCGCAGGTTTGGCCGCCTCCGTAGCCTCCTTATTCTATGGCACGCCGGTGGGGCTGGCGGTCGGGGGGGCGGTCTTGTTCGAGAACCTGCGAACCATGATATTCCCGAATACGGACTTCCGCCCGGCGTTCGTAGAGCCGGAAGCTCCTGAAGGCCTGGAGTTGTGCACTCCAAAGCAGGCGGCGAAGCCGAAAATGCGGATTGCTTATCTCTGGATGCTACGCGTGCCGGATGCCGGCCCCCCCTCGGCTTCTCTGGCCCAGCACCAGGATTTGGCCCTCGGCACGAAGACGGAGGTAAAAGTGACCTGCGCGACCAACGCCCAGCTCCGCTTGCTGTCGCGCGCCCGCAACTGGCAACTGGAATCTCCGGATCATCATGCCTCAGTTCCTGTAAAAGTCACCGCTGGTTCCTCCGACGACACGCTGTCTCTCGACCTCAGCACGTCCAAAATTCCCGCGGGCGAATATCATCTTGCGGCCTTGTGGGACTGGCAGCCTCTTGAGGTCAAGGGAAGCCTCAGCGTGCGTCCCTTCAGCGATTTTTCTGCCGTGAAACCGACCCCGGATTCTCAGGACCAATTGGTGGAAGGAAACGGCCTCGTGAACGTCAACCTTATCGGAGCGGACTTCGAATTCGTCAAGGGGGTCACCATCGAGCCGGCGACGAAATCCAGGGCTAAACCGCAATCGCTCTCCTTCACGCTACCGAAGGGAGAAGCTCAAGGCGAGCAGCTCACGATGCAGGCGGAAGTGGACACATCGACACTCGCGCCCGGCGCCTACCTGCTGCTGCTGACGCAGGCCAACGGCAAAACCCAGGACGTTTCCCTCACCATCCACCCGCCCAATCCGAAAATTTCGAGCCTGCCCCTGCGCGCCAATTTGGGCGAGCCGGAGCAGACAATCCTCCTGCGCGGCAGCGGCCTTGAGCGCATTGACCGCCTGACGAGCTCCCAGGCTGATTGGACGCTCGCTCCCCTGTCTCAAGACACGCGCAATGCCACCGAGCGCAAGGCCATCGTCCGGCTCCATCCCGGCTTACACAAGGGCGATTTGCTGAGCGTCAGCATGGCGGTCGCGGGCCTCAATAAGCCCATTGAAATCGCGGATGTGCTCCAAGTCGCGGGACCACGCCCCAAAGTCATCAGCGTGAATGACTCATTCCCCGAAGAAGGCAACGTCGCTTTGCGCAAAGGAGAGATTCCGGCGGGCTCCGCCGTGAGTTTTGTCCTGCACATGGAGAACGTTGATGCCCAGCCCTCCCTGGTCCTGGCTTGCAAGCAGAGCAGCGACACGCGGGAAGATCTGACGCTGCAACCCGGCGAAAGGGAGGGAAGCGCGCAGCTCGATTCGACGGGCGAAGACATGCTCTTTCTTTCGCTCGATCCCGGCACGGTGGGGCAGTCCGGGTGTGCTCTCACCGCAACGGTGAGCACTGAGGACGCCGGCGCTTCCGCTCCCTACTCCCTCGGCCAGGTCATCCGTCTTCCGCAGATTGATAAGTTTTCGCTTTCCAACGAGAAGGTGAGCCGGAGCCTCTTTGCCGGCACGCTGACGGGAAAAAACCTTCAGATGATCGCTGAGGCCGGCTGGAACTCGAAAACCGGATACCCCGTCGAAGGCATTCCCACGCCGCTTCCTGAAAATTCTGGTGAACAGACGCTTTCGATTGAGCTGCCCTGGCCGCCTCCGGCCCCTAACGCCCCGGTCTACGTTTGGCTGCGCGGTGAAGACCAAGGCCGCAAAACGAGCGCAAGATATTAACAGCCGTTCAGGTTGCATTGACACCCGCGAAGCATGAAAACCACGTCATGCCCGGGCAAGCGGGAATCCGGCTATTTTCATGCCTGCGGTGAGCCGGAGGTTTGGGATAACACAGGTCGGAAGGTTATCGGGATTGAAAGCCCACGGCACAAACCCGGTCCCATGGCTAGCCACTCAGCGCCTATTCAGCGATAAGGAACTTTAATGCGAGAGATCACTTTACTACTGGCAGCATCCATTATGGCCGCGGCTCCAATGGTTTATTCAAGGCCGTCGGGAGCTCCGGCTCCTGATCTTCAGGACCGCTCTCAAGCCCGATCCATGGTGATTTCGCGCCAGGGAATAGTTTCCACCGAGCAGCCGCTTGCTTCGCAGGCGGGAGCCATGATTCTCGCGCGCGGCGGCTCCGCTGCGGACGCCGCTATCGCGGCCAACGCCGTGATGGGCGTGATTGAACCGATGATGAATGGGATGGGCGGCGATCTTTTTGCCATTGAATGGGACGCAAAAAGCGGCAAGCTTACCGGCTTAAACGCAAGTGGCTGGTCACCGCAAAAGCTGACGGTGGAGTTGCTCCGAGCCAAGGGCTTCACCGAGATGCCTCACACCGGCATCTATTCCGTAACGGTTCCGGGCTGCGTGGAGGGTTGGTGGAAACTGCACCAGAAATTCGGCAAGCTGCCCTGGGCCGAGCTATTCCAGCCCGCAATTTACTATGCTTCGCACGGCTTCCCAGTAGCGGAGTGGGATAGCAATTACTGGAAGAGCGCGGCGCTTGTACTGGCTCATGATGAGGAGGCTAAACGTGTCTTTCTGCCGGACGGAAAACCGCCTGAGTTGGGAAACGTCTTTAGTAACCCGGAATATGCAATGGCCCTGAAGCGGGTTGCGCAGGAAGGCGAGAAGGCATTTTACCGAGGGGCAATTGCAAAAGCCCTTTTGCTAACTTCGGAGAAGCTCGGCGGCGTGATGACGGCTTCAGACCTGAGCGAGTTTCAGGCAGAATGGGTGACCCCCATCTCCACCACTTACCGTGGTTGGAAGGTCTATGAGCTGCCGCCCAACGGACAGGGCATGGCGGCGCTCGAAATGCTGAACATCATGGAGCGGTTTCCGTTGCCGGGTTATGGTCCATTAAGCCCCGAGCGTTTTCATATTGAAATGGAAGCTCAGAGGCTTGCTTACGCAGACCTCTTCCGTTATCTGGGCGACCCCGGGTTTGTGAGCGTGCCGTTCCATGGGCTGATTTCCAAGCCCTACGCCGCAGAGCGCGCTAAGCTGATTGATCCCGAACGCGCGCATTGCAACGTTCAGCCCGGCACGCCGACCGGCATCAGCTCGCGGCCAGCCAGCGCCCTGCCAAGACCCGGGAATGACACGAATTATCTGACGGTGGTGGACCGCGAGGGCAACATCGTCTCCTTGATCCAAAGCCTTTCGGGAGCGTTCGGCTCGGGCATCGCGGTCCGCGGCTATGGGATCCTGCTGCAAAACCGCGGAGCCGGCTTTGTGCTTGACCCTGGGAGCCCGGACGTCCTGGCCCCTCGCAAGCGGCCGTTTCACACCATCATCCCGGCTTTCATGCAAAAGGGCAGCCTTCACATCGGTTTCGGCATTATGGGCGGACTCAACCAGCCGCAAGCGCACGCGCAGTTCGTCTCGGACATTGTGGACTACGGGATGAACATTCAGTCGGCGCTCGAAATGCCCCGCTTCACCAAGCTGGATCATGGCGGGTGCGACTTCATCATTGAAAACCGGGTGCCTGAAGCAACGCGAGAAGCGCTTCGACGCATGGGACACGAGCTCGACGTGAAGGGCGCTTTTAATGCCTCTGTGGGTG
>JASHTR010000472.1 GCA_030040455.1 Terriglobia bacterium
GTACGTAACACGCGACCTGATCGAGCGCGCGGATGGTCTGGCCTACTTTGACGCCCGCGGTGGTCGTGGCCATCCACGACTTGGGCAACTGGCGGCGGGCGGCAGCGCGGATGTTCCGCGCAGCCTGCCGCACGGCCGTTACAAACTCCGCATCCACTTCGGAATGGGCTTCACGAATCTCCTCTGCGGCAACGGTAAATCCTGTTTTCCTCAGGTCGATGCCGTCGAATTTCCTGGTTAGGCGGACGAGCGCGGCGTCGCCGTGGAGACGGACATCCTCCAGGATGCGCCGCGCGGCGTCTTCAGCTTCATTTTGCCGGGCGCGCGCCCCGAAGAGGCGAGTGAGCGATTTGGGCTGATCGCTGCGCAGAATAGGGATCATCACATTATGATTTTATTCAAGGGGTATTCCACAATGCCCTGAGCGCCCGCCGCCCGGAGCCGGGGAATGATTTCGCGCACCGTCTTTTCGTCGATGACCGTATTCACGGCGATCCACTCCGATTCTGTCAGGTCGGCGATTGTGGGCCGCTTCAGGGCCGGCAAGACCTTCAGCACATTCTCAAGGTCGGCCCGGCGCGCGTTCATCATCAGGCCCACTTTGCCCGCAGCGTCGATCGCCCCTTTCAGTAACAATACGACGGTTTCCATCTTGCGTCGTTTTTCGGCGTCCGCCCATGCCTCGTGGTTGGCAATGAACTTGGTATTGGACTCGATCACGGTCTCTACAATACGGAGGCCGTTCGCGCGCAGGGAAGAGCCGGTTTCTGTAACCTCCACGATCGCATCAGCCAGCACCGGCGGCTTCACCTCCGTCGCGCCCCAGGAGAATTCCACGCGGGCTTTCACGCCGTTCTGTTCCAGATAGCGCCGGGTAACCTCCACAAGCTCCGTAGCCACCACTTTGCCCTCCAGATCTTTTGGGCTTTGGACGGGCGAATTTTGTGGCACTGCAAGCACCCACCGGACCTTGCCGAGAGTCTGCTTGGCATAGACTAGGTCCGCGACTTCCACCACGTCGGCTTGACTCTCCAGGATCCAATCCCTGCCGGTAAGCCCCGCATCCAGCACACGATCTTCGACGTAGCGGGCCATCTCCTGGGCTCGGATCAACATGCACTCGATCTCTTCGTCGTCAATGTGCGGGAAGTAGGAGCGCGGGTTTACGGTGATGTCATAGCCCGCGCGCTTGAAGAGCTGCACCGAAGCCTCCTGCAAACTTCCTTTGGGTATTCCCAGCTTGAGTTTCATTCAAGACCCTCCGACGCTTCTGACGTGTGTGAGGTTGCCGAAAAATCCTATTGTGGATTTTTCAGCAACCTCCCGGATTCCACCTCTTTATTGCTTTATTGCTTTATTGCTTTTTATATACTTCATTCGGATCGAATTGCCTCGGCTCCACGACCTCTTCCTCTCCTTGCGCGGAGACCCTGCGGTAAAAGCACGATTCGTAGCCTTCGTGGCAGCAGCCGGGGCCGCTCAGGCGCGCTTTGATCAGAATCGCGTCCGCGTCGCAATCCACGCGGATCTCGCTTACCGAGAGCCGATGTCCGGATTCCTCGCCCTTCGTCCACAGCTTCTTCCGGCTGCGGCTATAAAAGGTGACATTGCCGGAGTTGAGCGTCTTTTGCCATGCCGCGTCATTCATGTAACCCAGCATGAGCACCTTGCCACTCTTTGCATCCTGAATGATGGCGGGAATAAGCTCGTCTCGAAAATTGACCTCCATTTAATCCTCCTGAACTTTGACAGCTTGAAGACATCGCTGTAGCGCCCGTGTTCCCACCGGGCCGACCACCCGTATTGTAGCGGCGGTTTACGACCGCCGGTCTCTATTTTTCAATAGGTTCGGCGCTCATAGAGCGCCGCTACAGCGCAAAGGCCGCAGTTGTCACATGAGTGCTGTCGCGCCAACGTTCCCATCGACGTCCTCTGGCGATGAGAGCCTGCCCTGAGCGAAGCGATATCCCCGCTTCGTTGAATATAAATAAAAAAGCCCGCTGGTTTTTTTAGCCAGCGGGCTTCCTTTACTTTCATTACCTTTACTGCATCTTACGCAGCCACCCGCTGACACGTATGCCGGAAGCTAAAGTGGTGATGGTGTGTCAGCGCGCTACGCATAATTAAACTTCGAGCGTAGCCTGGAGACGCTTGAGATGTCAACAAATTTCTACGGCTTGCGCTCGCCCAGTTTCTGGATTGCCAGGAGCGGAACGTCGATGAGAGCCCCTGCTGCCGCGAGGCGCCGGGCTTCAGTAGCAGGCTGCGGAGCCTTGCGACTGCACGGATGAAGCCACAAAGGCGGGTGGAAAACCGGAACGTCCTTGTTGAAGCGTTCTGCGGACCTTGACGCGAAGACGGGCAATGGCCGCGCTGTGAATCTGGGAGACGCGCGACTCGTCGATGCCCAACATGTTGCCAATCTGCCTCATGCTCATGTCCTGCTCGTAGTAGAGGGAAAGCACCGCGCGCTCGCGCTCGGGAAGTTGAGCGGCGGCTCGATCCACAATTTCCCGCTGCTCCTGACGATAGCAAAGATCAAACGGGTCATCGTGGCCATTCGCGGGGAGGTTATTCTCATCGGGCACGAATACTTCAGGAATCTGGTTGGGCCGCATCCATTCGATGCCCACGCTATTCAGCTCTCGAACGGTCGCGTACCATTTCTTGAGGGAGATGCCGAGGGCTTGCGCCAGCTCGTCATCGGTGGCGGCGCGGCCCAGTTTCGCTTCAAGCGCATGGTAGGTTTTTTCTGCCACCTTGTTCTTTCGGCGCATGTCTCGGGAGACGGTGTCCATTTCGCGCAGGCTGTCCAGTATAGCGCCGCGAATCCGGTGGCGCGCGTAGGTCTCAATCTTCACGTGCTTTCGGGCATCAAACTTACGGACCGCATCGAGCAATCCCAAAACGCCTGCTCCTGTTAAATCGTCCACATCGACGTGTTGCGGAAGACGCTCCCGCATCTCGAAGGCCACCCGCCTTGCCAGGGACAGCAGTTTTATGGCCCACTGATCGCGTTCGGGGCGGCCCTGTGCGGTGGCACGCGCCCGAAAGGGGAGTGGTCCGGAGGAGGATTCCGGACGTGGTGCGGTCCCTGGCTTCGGCTGGTGTTTCCGATTGCGAGGGCGAGGATGTTTTTCAGTTATGCGGTGCGGGCTTACGGAACTGGGAGTGTACATTTTGGATTCTCGTCGATATAGATTTTGCTCTGCGCACTTTTTCAGATAAGCAAGCGACTTGCCAGCTTCAGGATGATTTGTGCC
>JASHTR010000473.1 GCA_030040455.1 Terriglobia bacterium
GCTCAGAAGAATCCGGTCAGCAGGACGGGCAAGGCTATAACCTCCCGCCTTGCCGCGGGTGCTTTGCACGAACCCTCCGCGACGCAAAAGGCGCATGATCTTGGCAGCGTAGGGCGTTGAAATACCCTCCGCGCGGCTGATCTCAGGAATGGTCAGGCTGCCCTCCGCTCCCTGCCGGCCGAGCCGCAACAGGCATCGCAACCCATATTCTTCATTGGCGCTGAATCTCATGATGAACCCCGCCCCTGTGTTACCACATCCCCAATTGCAACTTGGCTGCCTCCGACATTTTGCTCATTTCCCAGGGTGGCTCCCACACCAAATCAATCTTCGCAGACGTCACACCGGCAAGCCCTTTCACCTTCTGCTCCACTTCCGGCGGCAGCGAACCCGCAACCGGACAGGTGGGGGCCGTCAGCGTCATGCGAACGTAAACTTCCCCCGTTCGCTCCACCTTCACCTCGTAGATCAGGCCAAGGTCATAAATATTTACCGGAATCTCGGGGTCGTAACAGGTGCGCAGAGCCTCAACAACTTTGTCCTGTAACTGGACCGCTTCACCCACCGTCAGCATCGTGCTCTCTGGCGCCGGGTTTTGCGCCTCCGCGGCGCCCCGGTTGGCATCTTGACGCTCGTCATCCATCGGCTTTGCCCTCATTCCGTAGAAACAACGCTCTCGCTGCTTTCAAGCGCGGAACGCAGCGTGTGCCATGCCAGCGTGGCGCACTTCACGCGCACCGGGTATTCGCTGACGTTTGAGAAAACCGCGAGCTTTCCCAGCGGCGTCGCTCGGTCGTCCGGAGCATTCCCCCGCGTCACGAGATCGTGGAAACTCTCAAAGAGGTTCCTCGCCTCTTCCGCAGTTTTGCCTTTCACCGCCTCCGTCATGATCGACGCCGAGGCTGTGGAGATGGCGCAGCCGCTACCCTCAAAACTGACGTCGCGCAGCCGCCCGTTTTCAAGTTTGACGTAAACAGTCACCTTGTCTCCGCAAAGCGGATTATAGCCCTGGGCGGAGCGGTTGGCGTCTTCCAGCTTGTGAAAGTTGTGCGGTCGCTTGCTGTGATCGATCACAACCTCCTGATACAGATCGCGCAGGTCTGCCATCAACCGAACAACTCCTTCACTTTTTGGATGCCAGCGGCAAGAGTATCGACCTCTTCGTGGGTATTGTAAAAGGCGAGCGAGGCGCGCGTGGTGGCGGGAATTCCGAAGCGTTCCATCACCGGCTGCGCGCAATGGTGCCCCGTGCGCACGGCAATCCCTTCCTGGTCGAGAACTGTGCCAACATCGTGTGGGTGAACGCCCTCCAGAACGAAGCTCAGCACGCCCGCCTTCTCCTTTGCCGTGCCAATGAGGCGGACCCCGGAGATGTTTTCCAGCGCTTGCGTGCCATACTCCAGCAATGAGCGCTCATAGGCCGCAATACGGTCCATCCCAATTCCCATTACGTAATCGATCGCCGCTCCGAGCCCGATGGCCCCTGCGATGTGCGGAGTACCGCCTTCGAATTTGTAAGGCAGGCTGTTATAGGTCGTCTTCTCAAACGTCACCGAACGGATCATATCGCCACCGCCCTGAAAGGGCGGCATCGCATCGAGCAGCGCTGCTTTGCCGTAGAGGGCGCCGATGCCGGTCGGTCCGAAGACTTTGTGGCCGGAAAAGGCGTAAAAGTCACAATCCAGCTCCCGCACGTCCACCTTCATGTGCGGAGCAGCTTGCGCGCCATCCAGGAGCACGGGAATACCGCGCGCGTGGCTCATGCGGATGATTTCCTCGACGGGGTTCACCGTTCCAAGCGCGTTTGAAACATGAGTGACGGACACAAGCTTCACCCTTGGGCGGAGAAGCTTTTCGAACTCCTCCAGCCGCAGCTCGCCCGCGTCATTGATCGGCGCCACCAGAAGCCTCGCACCCTTCTCCTCGCAAAGAATCTGCCATGGCACAATGTTCGAATGATGCTCCATGGCCGTGATGAGAATCTCGTCCCCAGCCGTCACCCGTTGCCGGCCGAAGGCATAAGCGACCAGGTTGACACCTTCCGTGGTCCCCCGGACGAAGATAATCTCGCGCCCCTCCGCGGCATTAAGAAACCGTCTCACCTTGCCGCGCGAGCGCTCGTAGGCCGCCGTAGCCCGCTCGCTCAGTTGGTGAACGCCGCGATGAATGTTGGAGCAATCTTCGGTATAGAAACGCAGAAGCGCGTCCAGCACCGGCTGCGGCTTCTGGCTGGTGGCAGCGTTATCCAGGTAAGCCAGCGGCTTGCCGTGCACCTGCTGGCGGAGGATTGGAAAGTCCGCGCGGATGCGCTGGACGTCCAGGGCAACGTCGGGCGACGTCGGCGCCGGCGTCATTTCATGAATGGTGGCGTGCATCTTGATCTCCTCGACCCGTTCCGATCTTCATCGGGGCCGATGGCCGTTGCCTTCAAGTCCCTGAATGAATCGATCCATATGCTCGAACAGGCGCTGCATTGCAGCTTGCATTACCTGCATCCCGTCCGCCAGTTGGATAATGGCCTCACTGTTACGGGCAATCGCCTCGCTGTTGCGGGCGACCACCTGCTCGAGCCGGTTTAGCAATTCGCCCTGGACAATCTGGTTGTCGGTAAGCCTCTTCAGTGAAACTTCAATTTCCGCCAAGGTCATAACGCATCTTCCGTCTTCCAGCCTGCCGAAAGTCGGGCCAACAACGCCGCTTCGAGCCGCTCGCGCGCGGGCGCGAAACGAATGCGGGCGATAACCTCGCTGGCAAAGGCGCGCGTAAGGAGGTGACGGGCCGGCTCGTATCCAATGCCCCGCGCGCGGAGATAAAAAATCGCTTCCGGGTCAAGCTGGCCGATTGTGGCCCCGTGCGTACAACGCACGTCATCGGCCAGGATTTGAAGCTCCGGCTTGGTGTTAATGGTGGCGTCTTCGGAAAGCAGCAGGTTCTTGTTACTCTGGATGGCATCGGTCTTCTGCGCATCTTTCCGCACAATGATGGCGCCGCTGAACACGCCCGAGGATTGGCCGTCCAGAATGCCACGGTAATACTCACGGCTTGAACAGTGCGGCATGGCATGGTCGAGCCGGGTGTGATGATCCACATGCTGCCGCCCCGCGACTTGGTAGAGGCCGTTCAGCGTGCATTCGGCGCCCTCTCCGCCCAGAACAGCGTTGATGTCGTGGCGGGCGAGCGCCGCACCGAGCGAAACGGAGTGCGAATGGAACCGGCTTGAGCGTTCCTGGCGAGCTTCGACTGTTCCCACGTGAAACGCCGAGTCGCCTTCTTCCTGCAGCTTCAGGTGATCCACCGAAGCATTCTCGCCCACAACAATTTCCGTCACGGCATTTGTAAAATAAACCTCGCCGGCAAACCCTACGAAGCTTTCCATGATCAAAGCCTCGACCTCCCGGCCGGCAACAACCAGCACCCGGGGATGGGTTATGGTATC
>JASHTR010000474.1 GCA_030040455.1 Terriglobia bacterium
CGACAAAATCCACTCGTTCGCGGACAAAGTACAAAAAGGCTATTGCCGTCAAAAGCTCGAAGAAGCTGGGTTGCTGTGGCAAACGGCTCTGCTCGAGGAGCCGGTCTGCGCGTTCACGAGCTTTGGTCAATAAATCCGCGAAAGCTTCATCGGCAATCTCTTCTCCATTAACGCGAATCCTTTCATTCACCCGCACCAAGTGTGGCGAAGTATACAATCCGGTGCGGAAGCCCGCCTTCTGCAGGATCGAGGCCAGCATGGCGCAAGTGGAACCCTTGCCATTGGTCCCAGCCACAATCGCGGTGGGATAACGGAGATGAGGATCCCCGAGTGCACCGAGAATCTGCTGGATGGCTGCCAGATCAAACTTGGCGCCCCGCAATTCGTGGCCTAGTCCGGCGAGATAATTTATGCACTCCGCGTAGGTCATGGGGAAGGTGCCGGGGAAACGGCAATCCGCCGTCGGGTTGGCTGCTCAGAGATGAGAGTTTTTCATCATTCTGCTGTTAGAAGATTCAAAACACGGCCCAGAAAGGATTTCAAATCCTTGCGGTGGACGATGGCGTCAATCATGCCATGCTCCAGCAGGAACTCAGCCCGCTGGAAACCCTCAGGAAGTTTCTGGCGAATGGTCTGCTCGATCACGCGCGGCCCCGCAAATCCGATCAGCGCTCCCGGCTCTGCGATATTCAAATCACCCAGCATCGCATAGCTTGCGGTCACTCCGCCGGTCGTCGGGTCCGTCAGAACCGAGAGATACGGCTGGCGAGCCTCTTCCAGGCGGGCAAGGGCCGCGCTGATTTTTGCCATTTGCATCAGGCTGATCACTCCTTCCATCATCCGTGCGCCCCCGGAACAGGAAACAATGACCAGGGGAAATTTCCCGGCAATTGAACGGTCAACGGCGCGAGTGAGCTTTTCGCCCACCACCGCCCCCATGCTACCACCAATAAATTGAAATTCCATGGCGCAGATCGCCACGCGCCGCCCTTCCAGCAATCCTTCACCGCTGACAAGCGCGTCTTTCAGTCCCGTCTCCTTTTCCGCCTTTTTCAGGCGGTCGCCATAACTCTTTGTATCTTTAAATTGAAGGGGGTCCGAAGATTGGAGGTCAGCATCGTGCTCGGTGTAGCGACCCTCGTCAAAGAGCATTCGCAGCCTCTCCGTAGCGGGAACGCGGAAGTGATGGCCGCATTTGGGACAACAATGGAGATTGGCTTCCAGGTCCTTTTTCCAAAGCGTCTGCTTGCACTCATCACACTTCGTCCAAAGCCCTTCGGTTTGGACACGCTTCACCTTCGGAGCTTCCAGCGGCTTCTTTTCTTTGCGTAACCAGCTCATGAGACGAATTGAGTCATTGGATCGTTGGGCAATTTGCTCATTGACGCGCACGGGGGTAAATTACAGCGCCAAAATGGATCAATGACGCAATGATTCAGTTCCTCAATATTCGATTCCCCGTTGCGCGATGATGCCTTTCTGATACGGGTGCTTCACCTCGAGCTTGTCGTTGCCCAGCATTGTCGCCGCGTCGAGCTCCCCATAATGCCAGGAACCCTTAATGAACTGAACCATGAGCACTTTCATGCCTTGCCCCACGGCACGGAAGGCCGTGCCGAGAGCAGCAGTTGTCTTGCCTTTGCCGGGCCCGGTATAAACCATGATCAACCCTTTGCGCGATTCAGGCAAACAACACCTTCCTTGCTACTGTGGTGCCGGTGTTCTCACCGGAGTATTCGACGGCGATGGGGGCATCGCCGCTTACCCTGGCCGAAGGGCACTACTCAACGGCATCTCTCCCCGCACCTTTATCAGCGCGGATAGGGATACCCCCGCTCAATAGTAAAGCTGCGGTAGATTTGCTCCAGGAGGAGCGTCCGCGCCCAATCTCGGGTAAGAGTCATGCGGCTGAGCGCAAGCAGCACATCCGCCTGCTCGCGAAAAGCCGAGGAAAAACCCTCCGGCTCTCCTACCAGGAATGCCACCTCGCGCGTTCCCTCAAGCGCGCGTTCCCGCATCCACGTTGCGAGCTCCCGGGAAGTCCATTCTCGGCCTCGCTCGTCGAGCGCCACTTTGCGGCCGCTGCCCGCCTTTTCGAGGAGCACCCGCTCCGCATTCGCCAGTCCTTTCTTGCGTTCTCTGCGCGTCTGCCGCCCGGGGATTTCCTCAATCCTCAGTTCCGCGAAATGGGCAATTCGCCTTGCGTAATCATCCTGAAGCGCGCGGAGGCGTTCGTCCCGCGTCTTTCCCTTCCAGATAAGGCGAATCCGCATAAAAGCTGCGCTACTCCTCTACCTCAACCCGCCTCGCGTTTTTCCAGAGCCGATCGAGATCGTAAAAGCGACGCGCCCGCTCAACGAAAATGTGAACGACGAAGCTGTGATAATCCAGCAGAATCCATTCCGCCTGCCGATAGCCTTCAATATGTGCGGGGGTCAAGCCGGACTTCTTGAGCCGTTCCACGATGCCATCGCAAATCGCTTCCGTATGGCGGACGGAAGTTCCGCTGCAGATGAGGAAGAAGTCCGTAAAGGAAGCGGAGGCCGCCGTGAGGTCCAGCAGGCTCACGTCCAAGGCCTTATGGTCCTGGGCGGCACGAACCGCATCCTCAAGACCCGCTGCCATCCGCGCGACTTGTTGCAAGGTCAACGCCGGTATAGGCCCTCCTTCACGATGTATTCTTTCACAAGGGGCGGAATAAGACCAGTCACGGGCCGCCCGCATCGCAACGCCGCGCGAAGATCGCTCGAAGCGACCGGCGCGTAAACTCCGCTCAAAACATACACCTTGCTACGTCGCTGCGGGACGGTTTGCGGGTCTTGACGATGTGGCGCTGGCTCGATCATGCGTTCAGGGATAACGCTCATGATTTTGCGGATGTGGAATCCCGGTCGTGAAACGATGATAAAATCCGTCTCGTCCAGCAACCGCTGCGGATCCTTCCATTGCGGGAGATCCAAAAACGCATCGACTCCCATCAAAAAATAGAGGTGGTCGCGCGCGTCAAGATTCTTCTTCAGGAGCCGTATCGTCTCCACCGAGTATCGCGGTCGCCCGCCCGGCGTCTCCAGGAGCGAAGGGACAAATTGGGGTTCGCCGACGCACGCAAGAGCTGTCATCGCAAACCGGTGCGCGAAGGCTGCAAGGTTTCCAGCTCTCTTGTGGGGAGGGTTGCCCGAAGGAACAAACAGGACGCGGTCCAGCCCGAATCGTCGGGACGCCGCACGAGCCGCGCGCAAGTGCCCAACATGGATCGGATCGAACGCCCCTCCAAAAAATGCAATGTTCACGGGAATTCCGAAAGGTTGGCTGCCTGCTCGTTCCCCGCCGCCACTTCGGGGGGTCGCGGTTTAAGCGCCGCCCACGCTGCCTCCTTCAATTCGTCTAATCCTTCGCCGGTCAGCGCCGAAATTTCGTAGAGCTTTTTCCCCTGCTCCTCTGCGAAGCGTCGCAGCCGCATGAGCTTGAGGCCTTTTCCCGCCAAATCAATCCGCGACGCCACCAGGAGCATCGGCTTTTCTCCGATTCTCGCGCTGAAACTTTCAAGCTCTGCCAGGATCACCCGAAAGTCTTCCACCGGATCACGCTCCGTCGTCTCCGCGACATCGATGAGGTGTAGCAGAAGCTGCGTGCGCTCAATGTGCTTCAGAAAACGGATTCCCAGACCGCGGCCCTGATGAGCGCCTTCAATGAGGCCGGGAATGTCTGCCATGACAAAAGAGCGTTCACCCTCCAGCCCGACCACGCCCAGCAGCGGCTCCAGGGTTGTGAAGGGATAATCCGCAACCTTAGGATGCGCAGAGCTCACCCTCGCAATCAGGGTGGATTTGCCCACATTCGGAAAACCGACGAGCCCCACGTCGGCCAAGAGCTTAAGCTCCAGTCGCAACGTTCGCTCCTCTCCCGGCTCGCCTGGATCGGCTCGCCGCGGCGCTTGATGGACTGAGGTCGCGAAGCGCGCATTGCCCCGCCCTCCCTGCCCGCCGCGGGCCGAAAGAAACCGTTGGCCCGGCGATGTGAAGTCCCACAATCGCTCGCCGGAGCCGTCATTGTACACAACCGTTCCGGCCGGTACCAGGATGACGAAGTCTTCCCCGCTTCTGCCGTGACGGTTGGAGCCTTCGCCGTGTCGCCCGCGTTCAGCCGTGAACTCCCGTTTGTAACGGAATTTCAACAGCGTGCTCAGATGCTCGGTACTCTCAAGATAAACATTCCCCCCGCTGCCGCCATCACCTCCGCTTGGACCGCCTCGGGGAACGTATTTTTCACGGCGAAAAGCCATGCAACCGTTGCCGCCGCGACCGCCCGTCACCCGGATTCTGGCTTCATCGATAAACATGCGTAAAAACAAAAATGCGGTGAAAAGCACCGGACGTGCTGCGTCCGCAGCCTTCACCGCCTGTTTGCTTAATTCGAGGCTGGCACAACAATGCTCACATAACGACCTGAGTGGCCTTTATCTTCAAACCGAACCACGCCGGTGACCTTGGCATACAACGTGTCATCTTTACCGATCCCGACGTTGTCTCCCGGCTTCAGACGTGTTCCTCTTTGGCGGACAAGAATAGAGCCTCCTGAAACGAGTTGCCCGGCAAATCGCTTGACGCCCAAGCGCTGAGAATTTGAGTCGCGCCCGTTGCGCGAGCTTCCAAGCCCTTTCTTATGTGCCATTTACAAAATCTCCTTAGAACCTGCCGGGCCGCTCACACTTCCTTAATCAAAACCTCGCTGAAAGGCTGGCGGTGGCCGATGGTTCTCCGATACTGCTTCTTGCGCTTATATTTGAGAACCCGGACTTTCCTGGCCCTTCCGTTGCGCAAGATCACTCCCGTCACTTTGGCGCCTTCCACGAGCGGAGCACCTACCCGCAAGCCTTCCTTGCGCACCGCGAAAACGTGGTTGAATTCTACCTGCGAGCCTTCATTTCCAGGCAGTTTCTCCACTCGAATCACGTCGCCGGGCGAAACCTTGTATTGTTTCCCACCCACCCGAAAGATCGCATACATAGGTGAAACCTCTTCGTAAACTCAAAAACTTAAGTTTAGCGGCCATCGCCCAATACTGTCAACGCAGTTGAATCGCGTTATCTTGACACCCTGTAAAACGCCGTGTTAGATTTTATATTCGAAGCAGGCCCCTTAATGCCGACAGGACCGCTGACATTGAATGGGCGACACATTAAGACTGCTGCAGCATGATTTTATCAGCAGCATTCCCACCGTAATCTTTGTCATTATTCTGCTGATCATTCTGGAACGCCTTTTCTTTCGCCCCGTGGCGGCGGTGATGGAGAAGCGTCGAGAGGGCAGCCGGGGTGCAGAGGAGCGCGCCCGCGAGGAAACCGAGGCAGCCAAAAACAGATCAAGAGAGTACGAAGCGGCCTTACAAGCTGCCCGCATCGAAGTTTATAACTTTCGCCAGTCGGAAAGGAATAAGACGCTCGCGGAGCACGAAACTGCGCTGAAGGCGGCGCGTGAACGAGCCGACGTGCTGGTTAAAAATGCCCAGACGACTCTGGCCTCGGAAGTGAGTGCCGCGAAGCAGCAGTTGGAAGCTTCATGCCAGGCGCTCGCGGCTGAGATTACGGAACGAATCCTTGCGGACGGCGCACGGCCCAAGCAGGCCTGAAAAATCTACAAAGGCTGTCATCCTGAGGCCGTTCGCTCCTCTTCGAACCGCAATGAGCGACGCGAAGAGGCTCACGGTAAGCGCCCGAGGAATCTCAGCATCTGGCCTCCAGCGAATGCAGGGATGTTTCGCTGCGCTCATGACAGATCCGAACTTCTTCAAAGGGTCAATCTAAACGGACGATCATGAAACGCCTGCCTCTCAGTGTGCTGATTTTTCCCTTCATCGTCGCTGTTGGGACACCCACCTTCGGCCAGATGCCGGGCTCGAGGCCGGCTCCGGCAGCAGCGATGGTGGCGGCCGCGGCTTCCAAGGGTCATACCGAGGTCTTCGAGTGGGTCAATCTCGGGATTCTCATCGCTTTTTTGATCTACGTCCTCCGCAAACCCGTTTCTCAGTTTTTCAATCAACGGTTGGCGGCTATCCGCGACGGCCTTGAAGAGGGGCGCAAGGCGCTTGCAGCCGCGCAAGCCCAAATGGCAGTCGTCGAAGAAAAGCTGCGGCGGCTGGACCAGGAGGTGGCATCTCTTAACACCTCCGCGATGGAAGAGATTAAAGCGGAGGCCGAGCGGATGCGCCGCACGAGCGAGCAGGAGACGGCAAGGATTTTGGAGGCAGCCGGGCACTCGATTGCGTCGGCCACACTGTCGGCCAAGCTCGAGTTAAAGAATTTTGCCGCGCGTCAGGCGAGCGAGCTGGCTGAGAAGATGATCCGTGACCGCCTCGACTTGCAGGCCCAGGCTCAGCTTGTCGGCCGTTTCCTTGAATCGCTGAGCCGTGCGCGCCATGCCGATCCGCCAGCGTAAGGTTTAACCATGCCCATGACAATTGCCCGCCGGTACGCGCGCGCCCTGGCCGAAGCGGCGGAATCACATTATTCCGGGATCATGGAAGCGCTGGACACCTTCGCCGGAATCTACCGGGAAAGCCCGGAATTGCGCGAAGCGCTTGACAGCCCCCTGGTCTCTGTTCAGCAAAAAAGCAATATTCTCAAAGCCATCCTCGAGCGCCTTCAAGTCTCTATCCTTGCCGGGAATTTTCTCCACGTGCTGCTCGCCCATTACCGGCTGAGCCTGCTGGATGAGATTCGCGCCGCGTTCAAGAGCCTTGTCAACGAGCGGCTGGGAATTGTTCAAATGACTTTAATCTCCGCGTCACCGCTCTCCGGCGAACAACAGAAAGCCTTGCACGAAAGCTTCGGAGAACTCACCCATCAAAAAGTTGATATTCAATATCGGGTTGATCCGGATCTTTTAGGCGGCATCCGGGCGGAGATTAAGAGCACCGTGTACGACGGAACGGTTCGCGGATATCTCGACCAGATGCGCGAACAGTTGGAGGCGGGTCGAATCGGGTCCGCGCTGTAAACCGACGGATAACAGGTCGCGCAGCGTTTCCTGCCTTTGGAAACTCTGTGGCTTGTCAGTCCTTACGAAAGGCCGCAGACTTCGAAAAGCTCGAAGTCTGTGCCTCCGTGCTCCACAACAGCGTCAAGGGAAAAGATCATGCCACAAATCAAAGCTGATGAAATCACGAGCATTATTCGCGACCAGATCGAGAACTTCGACCGCCTTGTCTCGGTGAGTGAAGTTGGCTCCGTCATCTCGGTTGGGGACGGCGTGGCTCGCATCCACGGTTTGGATAACGTCATGGCGGGCGAGCTGCTCAGCCTGCCTCACGACGTCGCCGGACTTGCCCTCAACCTGGAAGAAGACCAGGTAAGCGCTGTTCTGCTTGGCGATTTCACCAAAATCGAAGAAGGCGACGTGGTAAAGCGCACCCACCGCATTATGTCTGTGCCGGTGGGCGACGCGCTCATCGGCCGCGTGGTGGACCCGCTTGGCCGGCCCCTCGACGACGGCGGCCTGATTGCGACCGATGAATTCAACCCGATTGAAAGGCTCGCGCCGGGCGTGGTGGACCGGATGCCGGTGCGCGAACCCTTGCAAACCGGAATCAAGTCCATCGACGCGATGATTCCGATTGGCCGCGGGCAGCGCGAGTTGATTATCGGCGACCGGCAGACCGGCAAAACCGCCGTTGCACTTGACACCATCATCAACCAGCGTGATGGCGACGTCATTTGCATCTACGTGGCGATCGGCCAGAAGCGCTCGACCATCGCCCAGGTGGTGGCTACCCTCGCCCAACACAGCGCGCTGAAATACTCCATCGTCGTTGCCGCCAGCTCGTCGCTGCCCGCGCCCATGCAATACCTCGCTCCCTATGCAGGATGCGCGATGGGCGAATACTTCCGCGACCGAGGACGGCACGTGCTGTGCATCTACGACGACCTTTCAAAGCACGCGGTCGCGTATCGCGAGATTTCCCTGTTGCTCCGCCGGCCACCGGGCCGCGAAGCCTATCCCGGCGACGTTTTTTACCTTCACTCGCGGTTGCTCGAGCGCGCCGCGAAGCTCAACAACGAGCAAGGCGCAGGATCGCTTACGGCGCTCCCCATCATTGAAACGCAGGCCGGCGACATCTCCGCCTATATTCCTACCAACGTGATTTCCATCACCGACGGACAAATTTACCTTCAGGCGGATCTTTTCAACTCCGGGGTTCGGCCCGCCGTGGACGTGGGGCTTTCCGTCTCGCGCGTCGGTGGCAACGCCCAGATCAAAGCCATGAAGCAGGTGGCAGGAACGCTACGGCTCGACTTAGCCCAATACCGGGAGTTGGCGGCTTTTTCTCAGTTTGGCAGCGACTTGGACAAGGCGACCCAGGCGCAGCTCAATCGCGGTCGGCGTCTCACGGAAATCCTGAAGCAGGATCAATACCAGCCCTTGCCCGTGGAAAAGCAGGTCCTGATTATTTTTGCCGGCACCAACGGATATCTCGACGACCTGGGCGTGGAGGAATGCCGCCCGTTTGAAAAGCGACTCTATGAATTCATCGAGTCTGCTTATCCCGGCGTCCTGAGAAAGATTGCTGAGAAGGGAGCTTTGGACGACGAGCAGCGCAGCGCCATCCGCAAGGCTCTCGACGAATACAAGACCACGTTCAAGGTCGAACAGGAAGTCGCAGTAAAAAGCTAGAGACTATGCCGAACGTTCTGGACCTCCGGCGACGCATCCGCTCGGTGAAAAACACGCAGCAGATCACGCGCGCCATGAAAATGGTGGCAGCGGCGCGGCTTCGCCGGGCGCAGCAATCCGTCTTGAGCGCTCGCCCTTATTCAAGACAGATGCGGGCGTTTTTAAGCAGTCTTGCTGCCCGCGTTGAAGACCGCAGCCATCCGCTGCTGGCGGAAAGGCCTCTTCGGCGCGTCCTGCTGGTGTTGGTGACGACGGACCGCGGGCTGTGCGGCGCTTTCAACTCCAACCTGCTCAGGGCGGCGCAACGATATCTCGGCGAGCACGGTGACCAGGAAGTTCAGATGATTACCGCAGGCCGCAAGGGGCGCGACTTCTTCCGCAAGCGGCCGGTAAGACTTGCGGGCGAATACGTGCACCTGTTCCAGCGCCGCGTGGAATTCTCCGCCGCGCAGCAACTCGCTGCACAAATTACCGAGCTGTACAGTAGTGAATCGGTCGACGCAGTAGACATGATCTACAACGAATTCAAATCGCTTTTCGCTCCCAACCTGGCGGTGGAGCGAATTCTGCCTCTCCGCCCCGCCGAGCCCCCGAAGGGCGAAACCTTGGTGGACTACATCTATGAGCAGCCCCCCGCGGAGATTCTCAGCCACTTGCTGCCGCGCTACGTTGAAGCGGAAGTTTACCGGGCGCTTCTGGAGTCCCAGGCCGCCGAGTTTGCCGCCCGCATGACCGCCATGGACACGGCGACGCGCAACGCGCACGACCTGATCGGCTCGCTCACGCTCTACCTGAACCGCGTGCGCCAAGCGGCGATTACGAAGGAGATCATCGAGATTGTCAGCGGCGCCGCAGCAGCAGTGTAGCGAAGCGATCAGCTTTCAGCTTGCCCCAAACTTGCAACACCATAACCGTATAAAGGAAGCTTATTGAAAGTTAACGGCTGATCGCTGAGGGCTGACAGCTTCTTGGAGGAAGGAAAACCCGTGACAGAGACCAAAGTCGGCAAAGTCGTAGAAATCACCGGTCCGGTGGTGGTGGTGGCGTTTGAAGAAGGACATCTCCCGGCCATTTTCAATGCTGTCCGGATCACTTCGGAAGGTTACGATGTTCCCTCACCGATCAACGTTATCACCGAAGTTGAACAGCACCTGGGCGAAGGACGCGTGAAGTGTGTGGCGATGGAGCCTACCGAGGGGATGGTGCGCGGCATGAAGGCCACCGATCTTGGCGAGGCCATAACCGTGCCAGTGGGCAAGGCGACGCTCGGTCGCGTGCTGAACGTGGTCGGAGAGCCCGTGGACAAGCTGGGGCCGGTGGTGAGCAATCTCCGCTTTCCAATCCATCGTCACGCTCCCGCGCTCGACGAGCAGAACATCCGGATGGAGATGTTCGAAACCGGCATCAAGGTTGTTGACCTGATTGAACCCTACCTGAAGGGTGGCAAGACAGGCCTCTTCGGGGGCGCTGGCGTTGGCAAGACCGTCATCATCATGGAGCTGATCAACAACGTCGCCATGAAACATGGCGGCGTCTCCGTTTTTTCGGGCGTGGGCGAGCGGACGCGCGAGGGTAACGACCTGTGGCTGGAGATGACCGAATCCGGCGTGATTACGCCGGGCAATTCTGAAAAGTCCAAAGCCGCGTTGATTTACGGCCAGATGACTGAGCCGCCCGGCGCTCGCTTACGCGTGGGACTCACCGGGCTGACCGTCGCCGAATATTTCCGGGACGTTGAAGGCCAGGATGTGCTGCTTTTTATCGA
>JASHTR010000475.1 GCA_030040455.1 Terriglobia bacterium
GAAACCGGCAAGACTTTGTGGCATGTATACGCCGGCGGCAGGGTGACTGGCTGCCCCATGACCTATGAACTGAACGGCCGGCAATACCTGCTGACCGCCGTGGACAGCGTGCTGTACGCCTGGGCGCTCCCTATGAACCCTAAATCATCACCGGGAGACGCCCCAAGGTAACCCGCGATGGACACGAGTTACGTAAGGATGAGAGCAAGCTCCCGCACTCCATAATCAGGTGACTTTCGAACCCTCCTGCTTTTAACCCTCTTTCTACTTGACAGCCCAGCATTCCAGAGTTAGCTTTCGGAACAGAGGGAGATTCCGGTTGCCCGAAGCAGCCTGACGTGAGACCGGACTGTTTCCGGTTTCTTAAGTCTTCGCTCCGCGCGGAGATCTGGCGGAGGGCGCGATGCTGGTTTCCGCATCTCGGCTACACACCTACGGCCCTCGACCGCACCGGGAAAAGACTGTTTTCCGGTTTCCCAACCACAATCCCAGAAGATCCCGGCGTCGCGGCAACGAGCCTGTCAGCATGACGAGAAAGCTGCTGAAAAACCCCCGCAGCCGGCCATTTCGAGCAGCCGCAGCCGACGAGGGATCTCGAAAGTGCCCTGTTTTCAGAGCGAGATTCCTCGCGGAGTTTACCCCGAGCCCCTTCGCTGCGCTCAGGACCGTTCGAAGTGGAGCGAACGGGCTCGAAAGGGTACGGCGCCAAGACGTTTTTCAGCAACCTGCTGCAGGCGCTGAAGAGCGCCGGCCGATTTATTGTGACTGCGCGCAAATCGACCTCATGGTAAGGGAGGATATATGAGAGATAATTTCACTTTACTTGTGATTTTGGCGGCGGTAGCTTTAATTCTTTTTCCCGCCCGGCAAGCTCACGCCGATAACCTCTATGGCGCAATCCGTGGCGTGGTCAGGGATCAATCGGGCGCTGCAGTTCCGGGAGCAACGGTCACCGTAACCAACACCGAGACGGGCATTTCGCGGCACATGCGCTCTGGGGCGGACGGGGCCTTTGTGTTCACCAACCTTACGGTTCCCGGCGTGTACAACGTCAGCGTTGAGAAGACGGGATTCAACAAATACGCTAACACGCACATTCAGCTCGACGTGAACCAAACCTACGTGGTGCCCATTGCGCTGCAGGTGGGATTGGTAACACAACAGGTAACGGTCGAGGCGAACCCAACGCAGATTGAAACCACCAGCATGCAGCGAGGCACCATCATCGGCAGCCAGCAGATTGAAAACCTGCCGCTCAATGGCCGCAACTGGACGCAGCTTCAGCAACTCGAGCCCGGCGTGCAAATGTCGTCGGACCGGTTTGGCACCTATTCCACGAATGGCGCTGAGACCCAACAGAACTCGTACTTGATCAACGGCGCGGACTCAATGGATACATCGCTGAACACGTTCGGCATCATTCCCAGCCCGGACGCCATTAGCGAGTTTGGGATGGTAACCAGCACCATCAACCCCGAATTCAGCCGCAACTCCGGGGCAATCATGAACGTGCTCATCAAGAACGGGACGAACCAGTTTCACGGAGACGCATTTGATTTTTACCGGGAAACGTCCCTCGACGCTCGTAACTTTTTCCAATCGAGCGTCTCGCCTTTCCACCAGAATCAGTTTGGCGCCACTCTTGGCGGCCCGATCAAGAAAGACCATGCGTTCTTTTTCTTCTCCTACCAGGGCGAGCGGACGGCGGAGCCGCAGGCATTTGCCCTGCCCACGGTTTTCAGCGCCGCCGAGCGCGCCGGCAACTTTTCCGCGGATACCGGCGGAGCTTTTCCGGTTGATAATCCCTCCACCGGAGTGGCTGCCGTTTCACCTTTTCCCATGGTCGGCGAAGACGGAACCACGTATCCGGCGGGAACACCGTACGCCACGTTGTTTCCAAGCGGCCAGATCCCGCAGGCCGACCTCAACCCCCTGGCCGTCAAATTAATGAACCAGTTTGTGCCGCTGCCCAATACGGCTGCAAACGGCTACACTTTTAATCCCTCAACAACTTTAATCGATGATCAGTATATTTATCGCGTGGATGAAGACATTCGTCCCCAGGACTCCGTGTGGGTTTACGGATTGTGGGAGAGGGAGCCGTTCAGTGACACGTTGCCCTTCGACGGGGCCTCCATTCCGGGCTTCCCGGATACGAACCTGCAGCACTGGCAGGAGTATACCGGATCTTGGAGCCACACCTTTTCTCCAACCGCCCTCAATGAGGCGCGCTTTTCGTACTTTCGCTTCAATTACGACGCGGCAGTTCCGGTGAATCCGATCAATCCCACCAGTTACGGATTCACCGGCATCGTCCCGCAAACCACCACGGATGCCTCAATGCCTATCGTAAGCCTCACGGGCCTCTTCACGCTTGGATTCAGCGCCGGTGGCCCTCAGCCCAGGATTGAGAATACCTATGAAGCGGTGGACAACTTCACCAAGATCGCTGGCCGGCATACCATCAAGGCCGGCTTCACCATGGAACGATTCCAGGTCTTTAACCCTTACTACGACGATCTGAGCGGCAATTTTAGCTTCTCCGGTGCCGGGACGTTTTCCACCGGGTTTCCCGGCGCGGATTTCCTCATGGGTATCCCCGATTCTTACATTCAAGGCAGCGGGACAATTATCAATGCCCGTGGACGCGACTACTATTCCTACGTTCAGGACCAGTGGCAGGCAAAGCGGCATTTCACGCTCACTTACGGTCTGGGGTGGGATATTGAAACACCCTACGAGGATCTTTGGAATCACGGCGAGGTGCTGGCGGCATTCCGGCAGGGCCAGCAATCCACAGTCTATCCAACTGCGCCTGTGGGCTACCTTTACCCCGGCGATGCGGGAATCAACAAATACGGCGGGCCAACCGTTCCTTATACCGATTTTGCTCCTCGCTTGGGCTTCGCCTGGAGCCCCGGCAGTTCCCTCAAATGGAGCGTCCGCGGCGGGTTTGGAATCTATTACAATCGCACCGAGGAGGAGCTGACGCTGCAGGGATTGACCAATCCGCCGGTCGGGCTTGACTCAATCGGAGTCGGAGCGGTTGGCGGCAGCCCAAGCTTCGCCACTCCTTTCACCGGCTGGTGCGCTGGCGCAACGCCGGTTGCCTGCTCGACTCCCCAGACGTTTCCCTTCACTCCCCCGGCCCCAGGCTCCAAGGTGAACTTTGCGCCTTTCGAGCCCATCGGGTTTGGCATGAACGTAATGAGCAAGAATTTCGGCGTACCGATGTCTGATAACTATAACCTCACCGTTCAGCGGCAGCTCACCCCCTCAACGGTTTTTTCGATGGGCTACGTTGGAAACGTCGGCCACCACCTCGAGGGCGCGTATAGCCTTAATCCGGCGGGGTCCGCGCCCGGCGTAAACCCCGGCGCGGCAGCCTTGGGATGCAGCCCGTTTAACCTCCCCACTTGCGACCCGAGCTCGTTCGCTTTGAATCCATTAATCTACGGCGAAACAGGCTACCAGGCGACGGATTTCAATTCAAATTACAATTCACTCCAGGTTGAGCTGAACAAGCATTTCTCGAACGGCCTGCAACTGCTCGCTGCCTACACATGGTCGCGGTACTTCGATCAGACCTCGAACCTGGAAAACAATAGTTTCAATAATCCCGGCATTAACCCCTTCGACTTCGCTTCAATGTACGCGCCTTCCGCCAACGATGCTCCACAGCGTCTCGTGCTGAGCTACTACTACACGCTGCCCATCTATCATTTCGCGCATCGCTACCGTCGGTTGACCGATGGCTGGGAGCTAACCGGTATCACCACGTTTCAGCACGGTTTCCCGGTGGGGGTTTTCGACAGCGCTTTTACCTCCCTTACCTGCGATCCCGTCCTCAGCTTCTACGCCTGCCCGGACCGCGCCAACGTGACAGGCCAGCCGCTGGCGATTGGAAATCCCCGGAACTACACCATCAACGGCGCCCCCAATTATTGGTTTAACCCGAACGCCTTCTCGATCCCAGCCGCGGGAACCGGCATAGGTGACGCCAGCCGCAATCCCTTATATGGTCCCGGCATCAATAACTGGGACATCGCCCTGATGAAGGACATCCATATTACCGAGTCCAAGTACTTTCAGATTCGCCTCGAAACCTACAACACGTTTAACCACACCCAGTTTTTAGGAGGGAGCACCAACGGCCTTGCCGGCGGCGGAATCGTAAGCGACGTCAACAATCCGGAGTTCGGTCGTGTCTTGAGCGTCGTGCAAGGCAGCACGGACGGTGATGGCCGGGTGATTCAGCTCGCCGGCAAGTTCTACTTCTGATTGGGCGCCACAACTTTCTCTTTGGGTGCGCAAGGAGAGCCGCACGCGAGGGTACGTCTTCTGATGCATGCTGGCGCTGAAAGTCGCTCGCGAGATGAAGCGGCGGTTGCGGGCCGCGTTTGGCACCACGGAGACCCAAGCCGATGCCATCACCCTGCCCGACGCCTTGCTGTAAAACATCGCCGTTAGAAAAAGGAAGATCCGTCCGATAACCCGAATCCCGGATGAGCCTTGCTCGAAGACGGGTTTTGCCGTATCGTGGGCTTATGGAAGTACATTTCACGCCCGAGCAGGAAGCGCAGCTTGTGCACCTCGCCACCAAGACCGGCACCGACGCCGAACGCTTGGTGAAGGACGCTGTTTCGCGTCTGCTGTTACAGGAAGATGCCAGCATTCCGGCTACCGCGCCCGAACTTCCCGTTTTGCATCTTGGCGCGATGAAGTCACTCCGCCGCCGCGACATCTACGACGATGTCCGTTGAGCCGGGAATTGTTGACGCCAACGTACTGGCCTACGCGTCGAATGCCGACGATCCCAAATACACGGTTTCCCGGGCCTTGCTTGCGGAAGCTCGCGATCCTTCCGTGACGCTCTATGTCACGCCGCAAATTCTGTGCGAGTTTTATTCGGTTATCACAAAACCGCGACGCGTCGAGGTTCCGTCGTCACCCGCTGCAGCCTTGAAGGTGCTTTCCGCGTTGCTGGCTTTGCCCGGTATCTCTATCCTGCCGACGACGGCCCAAGCCGTGACAGCGATGCTCGAACTCATGGACCACCATCCTGTCACCGGTCCGGAGATATTCGATTTACAGATCATCGCGACAATGAAGGCCAACAACATCCAGACGATTTACACCTTCAATACCGCAGACTTCGAGGTTTTTCCCGAATTGACGGTGATTGTTCCCGGCGTATAACGCTTTAGAGGATAGAAGAACCATGCCCATGAAGAACCCGCCGCACCCCGGCGATTTCATACGGACGGAGATCATCGAACCGGCTGGCTTGACCGTCACGGCAGCCGCCACCGCGTTATAGGTGCCGCACCCTGCCCTGTCCAGCTTGCTTAATAGCAAGGCCGATCTATCCGGCGACATGGCGCTACGCATCGAGAAGGCTTTCGGCGTGAAGATGGAAACCCTCATGCGAATGCAATCGGCCTACGACATCGCCAAGACCCGCAGCCGGGAGAAGGGAATCCGGGTGCGGCGCTTTCATCCCCACGCCGCCGCAGGCCGAGATGACGCCCGCCGAAGCATAACTCTCGACAAAATGTCCCATTCTGCTGAATGTTTACATCCGCGCTGGGCAGACCGGAGATGCGGCTGCACGCCCGAACAAATTGACCACGCCAGAAAGCTGATCGACGCTCTGCCGGGCTCTTGCCAGTAGAGCTCTTGCCAGTTGAGGGCCCGGGCAGTGCCGTGCTAGACTCCGATCTTATGAAGACAGACCTCTACCCGAGCAGAGTAGGCAGGGCCTCTCTGTGGGTTGGGGCTAACGTCCTTATTCTTTTTGCTATCGCCATCACCAATGGCCTCCTCGTGTTCTTTGTCGGCGCAGTTTCATCGTGTCTGTTTTCCGTTTGGATGTGCACAGCGTTCCTAGTTCGGTTTCGCCGGGGAAAGCCCCTCACGCCGTTCTTGAAAGTTGTTTTGGTAGCGGTTGGAATCCTGCCCCCAATGGCCTTCGCCTCTGCAAACCCGTTCTACACCGCTGTCATTCTGGGCGTGGTCATTCATGGTATGAGGATACTGAACAGGTATGATCTTGGGCCGATAAGCGCAATGTGCGCGGCGGCTGTAAGCGTCTTGCCGTTAGTCTCGGCGTCCCACATTGTGGATTCGCAGTTGGTGTTTTACCCTGAATGGGCTGCGTTTGAGCCGATCATTGGGCATTTGGTCGTTGTCATTCTTTTCGGAGCCGGGATCCTCCTGATCAAGAACGACGATTGGAATTTGCTCCCTCTGGTAGGCAAGACCGAAGAGAAGTTCGGGTTCGAGACCGTAGGCGTTCCGAGGTGGGTGCTGAGACGTTATCCCTCGCTCAGAGGATGGCGATGAAGCACGAGTATGCTCGCGCCGCGTCCGTCCGCGTCCGCGTGCTCTTAAACGTCGGCCCATTCGATGCTTTGAAGGGTACTCGTGGACGGCGGCACTTTATGATGCGAATGCCATGATGGACAACAAGGAGAAGGTCGGTCACATCTTACGGATGTTGAGGCCGTACACGCAGGTCGGGTTGTTCGTGTTCATCGTCGTTGTTGAAATCCCTTTCCTCACGTTCTTGTGCCTGCAGGGAGCATCAAGTTTGGGATCGGAAGAATTCCTGACATTCATGAGGAACTACAGGACGACAGTCTACGGTGGGACGATTCAGTTTTCACTTGGCGACATCTTGAGCGGTAATCTTTGGCTGCTGTACGTTAGTTGCGGAGTTTTGGTCGCTATTCTAAGCGGGTGGCGGCTAGCTCGCCATTTTCAATATCGCGACTTCAAGTTTTTTTCGAAAGCCGCTGCCAAGCCCCAGTATGTAGAATTTTTGCGGCATCCTGAAGTTCGGGCCTTGACGCTCACATCGCGGACGAAGCCAGAATGGGGGAATGTCATTAGAGGTCTGCTGTGGGCAGTCGCATTCGTACCGATTTGGCCGCTCTTGGTGTGGTGGGCTGCGAGCGCAGAAGTCCCGGAAAAGTGACAAATGCTTTTGACGCGATCATTCTTAAGGTCACACAGAAGACCGGATCGCGGACGTTTTGGCAGAAGATGGTTCGAATAATAACGTTTGCCATTGCTCTGACCATTTGTTCGTCTTTGGTAACAGGCATGTTCTACTCCGTCGGATATCATTGGATCGCTTCTCTTGCGGCGATTGCGAGAAACGCCCAAAGTCCAACAAGAAAAATGGAACCTTGGTTCCCTTCATTTGTAGCGGCCATCTTTGCAGGGCTGTCCCTTATGCTCTTCCGCTCGCTGCAAGGTTCCGGAGACACGACGGTTGCGGCCGGGGCCGCAGGGTTGGGTCTCGTCCTTGGAATTGCCAGAGGCATAAAAATCATGCGCCGCTACCTTGAGATTTCCAAATAGTAGTTGTTCGTAAGACGCCATGCGAGCTAGACTCAAACGCCCCCCGCCCCAGATCATCTCCTAGTCAGATAGCCAGACATAAACGCACTTTATGTCCGACGATCCGCGCGGCGCTCCCCTGCCCGGCGTTTGCCGCCGCTCTCACACTCTCGACAAAAGGGCTTATTCTGTTGAGAGTTCGCACGTGGCGATAAGTCTTTTCCCCACCTGCTTGCGGGCAGTGTTTATCGTCTCGCGCGGCGGTACAATTTGCGGAAGGGATCGAAGATGCGTTGCTTTTTCGGTTTTCATTCATGGGGTGCTTGGCAGCCCGAGGATGCCGCCAGTTCCGCCACTGCTCGTGTTGCGGAAATCGGCAGACCCGCGAGGAGCACCAGTTTCCCCCTCTGCCTCCGTCCGAAGCCTTTGAGCGGTGCGGAGACGGGGGTCACACCGAAGTGCGCGGGATGCATAGCTACGTCCGGCAAGGGGCCGAGCTTTTGTGGGTTGAAAGAGGCAGTTATCGCGTAACCGATTGGGAGCGCCCGTTTGAGTGGCAGCCGTACCATCGAACGGGCCGCGCACAAGACGACGGATGCCTGCGTTGCAGCACCAGTGTGCATCATTAGAGCATTTCCATTTATTATATAGCGTATCCGGCGCTAAAAAAGAAACCTTTGCAATCGGCGGCGGAAACGGACGGGAAGGCCTTTTTCGCTGCGCGCAGCAGTTGTTCCTCGGTCCGGGGAGCGTGGCTGCGCAGAATTTGTTTGATCTTGCTCCACATCGGTTCGATGGGATTGAAGTCCGGCGAATACGGCGGCAGGTACAACAGCCGGGCGCCGGCGGCTTCGATGACCTCGCGGACTCCCCGGATTTTGTGCGTGGCCAGATTGTCCAGGATCACTCCATCACCCGGACGCAGGGCGGGCGCGAGCCCCTGCCGCATCCACGCCAAAAACATTTCGCCGTCCATCGGGCCTTCAAAAAGCCAAGGGGCGCACGGGCCGTCCAGGCCAAGGCCGGCGATCAGCGTGCTAGTTTGATACCGTCCGTGGGGGACGCGCACCCGAAGTCTTTCGCCGCCCAGGGCGCGGCCTCGCAGGCGCGTCATCTTCGTGTTGGCCCCGCTTTCGTCCAGAAACACCAGGCAGGTCGTGGGCTCAGCGGCCAACTCCGGATGCCAGTGCGCCCTTCGCTCGGCGATGTCGGGACGCTCTTGCTCGGCGGCGACCAGAGTTTTTTTTATACTTCCAGCCCAGCCTCCGCAGCCAGAGATCGATCGTGGAGGTGCGGAACGGGCGGTCCAGGTGTGCGCCCAACTCGGCCAGCGTGGCGTCGGGCTGCTCGGACAACCGACGCTGCAGGCGTTGCTTCCGCTCTTCGGTGAGCAGCGTCTTACGTCCACACCTATGCGTCTGGGGTTCCAGTGTGCGGCGCTCCCGAAACTGCTGCCGCACGCGCCGCACCGCCGCCACACAGAAGCCGGAAAACTGTGCGATCTCCTGGGTGCTCTTGCCCCGCTCGTAAAGTTCGAGAATGCGCTTGCGAAGGGGAACCGGTATAGCTCGCATGAGCATACTTTGCCACGAAAGTCCCCTCCGTGCAAGCTACATTATTTATGGAAATGCTCTAAACGTATGAATCTTGTCATTGTAATGGCGATGCCTTGATGGAAGGGCGATACCGATATCGATGTCAATCAGCTTGTCGGCGGCCTCCTCGTTTTCGAGATCCATGGCAATCCTGGGCTTCAGAGCGGCACTTTCAAATTGCCGCTCGCAGATGC
>JASHTR010000476.1 GCA_030040455.1 Terriglobia bacterium
GAAGGCTGGCGCCCCATTTTCTCCTTCCACCGAAGTACGCCAAGCTTCCTTGCCATCCGGGTAGCGATAGAAGCGATGGTATTGGAAGTCCCGGCCAAGCAGAGCAAATTTCCAGAGGTGGTAGGCGATGTCCTTGCCCACGTAGGTGACGGTGTCGTTGGAGCGGACAATAATCTTCACATCCTCTTCTTCGCCGGCGGCCTTCGAGTCCGGCTCGGAAGTTGGCGACTCGTCGAGGCTCATCACCCAACAGCCCCGGTTCTTTCCTGATTCTTCGAAGTGAATGGCGCCGCTCTTCTTCATGAGCTCAAAAGCGTGCTGCCAGAAGTTGAGGCGGAGGATTTCACTTTCCTGGACGAGCAACTCGTAGCGGACGTTGATGCGGCGCATCGTTTCAAGGTGCAGCCGCGAGATGGCCGTCGCAACCAGCTCCGCCATCTGCGCAAGTTCTCCCTCGCCCTTCTCAATGATTTTCAAGGTTTCGGAGCGTCGTTGGAGCATTGCGGGCTCTGATTCATAGCGCTCGAAAACACGGGCATAGAGATCCCAGCAATAATAGTCAAAACGGGGGTTGGAAGCGCCATCGACCATGGCCCGGACGTCCTTAAGAGACTTCTTTTCAAGATGCACCAGGCCCACCAGGACGTCGGCCACCTGCACGCCGGTGTTATCAATGTAATTTTGTACCTCGACGTCGCGCCCTTGAAAGCGGAGCAGCCGCGCCAGGGTATCGCCCAGCACGGCGTTCCTGAGATGGCCGACGTGCGCGGCCTTGTTGGGATTGATGCTGGTATGCTCCACCAGGATTTTTCCGGCTTGCGGGCGGGGCTTAGAAGCCGGCAGAAGGCGGCCGATTCGAGCGTTGAGAGCGCTCGCGGCAAGCTTGGCGCGATCCAGGCTCAGGTTGATGTAGCCGGGACCCGCAACAGTTGCCTGCCTGACGCCGGCGAGCGGCAGAAGGCGCGCCGCGACCTGTTCCGCAATCTTGCGCGGCGGCTGTCGAAGGCGCTTGGCGAGATCAAAGCACGCGGTAACGGAAATCTCGCCCATTTCAGCCGATGGTGGAAAGCCCAGGGCGGGGTCCTCGACCTTAACGCCCAATACCTCCTCTACGACTTCGGCGAATCTCTCGCGCACGGCGTGCTGGAGCTCAAGGACCACGATATTCCTTTCTCTGTGTTCTCCGTGACCTCAGTGGTGAAGGTCGTTCTCCCTAAATAACCGGCAGTTTTTGTGATGTTAATCTTTGCTTCTTTTCTCCCGGCAGCCGCGTGAATCCGAGGTCTTCGCCCCGCCGGAGCTTGGTGAGGTAAATGATCTGCCCGGAGTGGTGAGCAAAATGTTCTACAACATGAAATACGGCTTCGAAGCCCATTAAGTCAAATTTTTGGATGGAATATCGCTTCAGCAGGTCTCCCGCGTCGAGCTGGTCAAGGACCCGACAAGCCGCTTTAACTTCCCTCTTGAGCAGGGCGGCCAGAATGCGGCGGGGAATGGGCCCCTGCTCCTCAAACTCCCGATCTCGGTTGCGAATGTCCGGTTTGCCGCCCAGCCCCGATATGATCCACTGGCGCACGTTGCCCGCGAGGTGCAAAACAAGGTTACCGGCACTGTTTGAAGCAGGGTTGGGCCGCCACCAGATGTCTTCTTCGGAAAGACTTTCAAGGCATCGAATAATGCGAGCGAGGTGGTGCTCGACGAGGGCACGCTCGGCCTCGCGCATCAGCAGAGGCGCCAGATCAAGCGGCTCGCTTGGAGACCGCTTGGGCGATCGAGACTGCGGGTTTCGTTTTGTGGCTTTTTTTGCCATGGTGCTTCCTCCCGGGAGCGGCGGCGTTATGCCGCCATTTTACGTGGCGGATGAGCCCGCCGCAACAAATGCCCTCCGAGAATGGGGCAAAGGGGTGTAACGCCCGGCGGGCAGATTCATCATAATAGCAGCCGTCGGTTCTCGATGGAGGCGGCATTTCCCTCGTGGAGGGTAGAGGACAACATTAAAATGCATTATACTGCCATCGTGCCTGCCGGTTTGAGCCTGTTGCCCTTGGGCGCGATTTCATCGAGGAGACTAGCCGACTTGCCGCAAGATGCGCTCGAGAAAGCCGAATCCACCTTGGTCATGGAAGCCAAGGCGGGAAGCAACGAGGCTTTTGAAGAGTTGGTAAACCGCTACGAGAAGAAAATCTACCGGTTGGCCCTCCGGCTCACGGGAAACGAGCAGGATGCCGAAGATGTTCTTCAGGAGAGCTTTCTGAAGGCCTTCGAGCATCTTCCGGAGTTTCGCCAGGATTCACGCTTTTACACCTGGCTGGTCCGAATTACCGTGAATGAAGGTTTGATGAAGCTGCGCAAACGGCGCTCGGATAAGTCCGAGCCGTTGGAGAGCGCGACGGACGAAGACGGGCAATTGATGCCGCGCGACTTTCGGGATTGGAAGCCCAACCCCGAGCAGCTTCTGAGCCAGGAAGAAATGGAACAAATCTTGATGACAGCCGCGCAAACACTCTCCCCCAGCCTTCGTACGGTTTTCCTCCTGCGAGACGTCGACGAGCTCTCGACCGAGGAAACCGCGGCGACGCTCGGTTTGACCACGGGAGCGGTGAAGGCCCGGCTGTTCAGGGCACGGATGCAACTGCGCGAAGAATTGAGCAAAGTCCTTAAACGAGAGTAAAGCGTTTGACCTGTAAAGAAGCTTTTCAAGAGATTTCGAAATACCTGGATGGGGAGCTCGCCGCGGATTTGAAGCGCGTGCTGGATGAACACCTTTGCAAGTGCTCCCACTGCAAAGTCGTCTTTGACACCACGCGTAAAACCATCGAGCTTTACTGCAATGGCAAGCTGTTCCCCATGCCAGAGCGGGTTCGTGATCGTCTGCACTACGCCTTGCGACGCAAGTTTCAACAAAAGGCCGTGTAGCGCCCCGGATCCGTGCCGGTCTCCCCACCGCGTGCCAGAATATTCTGCGCTCCCGGGACACAGCACTCCTTCCCAAAGCGTTTACTCAGAGCTTCGGACGTCACCACGTTATATCTTTGTCCTGATACTTTGCGTTCCACAATACCAGGTTTCTCTTACGGGAATTCTTGTCTCCCTTAATGCCGACATGTTTTTGACAAGTTAAAATGTCCGGTTTTCTTGACAAATGAAGTGTCCGGTTTTGTCTTTCTTTGGCCGCTAACCGAAGGAGCCCGTAGGGCGACGGAGGTTAGCGGCGAACGACGCCCCAAGGCGCGCTCAAGGGCCTTGGGTC
>JASHTR010000477.1 GCA_030040455.1 Terriglobia bacterium
TCAGGAAGCCCGGCAGGTTGAACCAGGCGCCGGACCTGTGCCCGCCAACCAGCATGGGCTCCATGAATTTTCGAGGAAGCTTCAGTCCGAAAGTTTCGAACAAGCTGTCAACGTACGCCGAATAGCCCACAGCTACGGCCATGTTGCTGACCGCGTATTCCAGTATCAAATCCCATCCGATGACCCAGGCGACGATCTCCCCCAGCGTGGCGTAGGTGTAGGTATACGCGCTGCCAGCGATGGGGATCATCGAAGCGAGCTCAGCGTAGCAAAGCCCCGCCAAGCTGCAGACAATGGCCACGATGAGAAAGGAAAGGGCAATCGACGGCCCCGCGCCAGGGCGGCCTGAAACGCCTAATGCATGGCCGCCATGCAGAATTACCTCGAGCAGCGGCGCCTTCAGCAGTGAATGGCGGTGGAACGATTCACCCGCCGCTGCCGTGCCCGTCAGGACGAAAATTCCCGCCCCAACGATGGCTCCGATGCCGAGGGCGGTGAGCGACCACGGGCCAAGGCTTTTGCGGAGGCGATGCTCAGGAGCTTCAGCCGCCGCGAGCAGCTTGTCAATGCTTTTGGTGCGGAAGTAGGGATGAGACATTTAAAGACAGGTTTCAGGTACCAGCAAGAAGCCGCGAGAAGGTGTGAAAAAATGAACATCCCCTCGCAAAGACACCAAGACAAGTTGAAAGATCAAAGTCGAGAGTCGAAAGCTTATTAAGGATAAGCTCTTCAACTTTTGACTTTTAACTCTCAACTTGTTTTGCGGCTTTGTCTTTGCGTGACGCTTTTTGCTTATCTTCTAATTTTTTCACACCTTCTCAGATGCCAGGTTCTGACACCCGAAGCCCGACACCTGTCACCTGAAGCCTGACACCTGGTTTCTTACCGTCGTGTCGGCGCTCCGGGCCCCTTTTTCTTCACCTTGGGCTTGTGGGAGCCGCGCGGGTCGGTTCGCTTGGGCTTGGGTGGTTGCTTTTTGCGGGCCGCGCGCTTCAACTTCTTTCGTTCGACTTTGTCTTTGATGCCTTTTGTATTCATAGGTTTTATTGGATAGTTCAGGATCCGCGCACGAATAGCTTGCACGCCTATCATGCAACGGGCGCAGACTTTCACTTCTCAGAAAGTCAGCGGCTCTTCGTCAGGAATTCATCGACAGGCCGCAGAGCTTCCGAAGGCGGAAAACTCTGCATTGCCCCTTTTAGCACCGCTTCAGTGAAGCGTAACGTTCAACCAGCTTCTTTGTTCCAAAGCCGGGAAAGCTCACGGTTAATTTGGAATTCTCCCCGTCGCCTTCGCAATCGAGGACCGTCCCCAAACCGTATGTGGGATGGCGCACTTGCGTGCCGCGCCTCCAGCGATGGGAGACTCGGGCGCCGGAAGAGAATTCCAGTCCTTGTGAGGAGGTCCGACGATTTTTGATAAAACTTTCAATGCGATCGAGTGAATTCAGGGCGTTGCCCCACTCGATGCGAGGTTTTAAGGATGGTTTCTCCTCACGAAGGTGTGGGGGGATTTCACTTAGAAATCTCGAAGGCCGGGTGCTGCGAAGGTAGTCCTCGCCGTATGCCCGGCGCCGGGAGGCCCAAGTGAGGATCAGGCGGTTCTTCGCGCGCGTCATTCCCACGTAGCACAACCGCCGTTCTTCCTCGATGGCCGCCGGTTCGGAAAGCGAAAGCTTGTGCGGGAATAAACCCTCCTCCATGCCTGCCAGAATGACGGTGGAGAACTCCAACCCTTTGGCAGTATGAAGCGTCATAAGGGTGACACGTGCGCGCTCGCTGTATTCGTCAGTGTCAGAAACCAGGGCTGCATGGTCCAGAAAGCCGGCAAGCGTTTCACCGCGTTCTTCCGCCTCCCGGGCAGCATTTGCCAGCTCCTGGAGATTCTCGATCCGGCCTTGGGATTCAGGCAGGTTCTCGGCTTTGAGAATCTTCAGGTATTCGGTGCGGTCGAAGATGCTCCTGAAGAACTCACCGAGCGTCATGGACGCCTGATCTTCCATGAGGCAGCGCATCACCGTCTCGAAGCCACCGAGCGCCTTCAGGGCGCGGCCGGGAAGCGATTTGGCGGTGAGAATGCTCTCAAGCGCTTCCCAGAGCGTCAGGTTATCCTTGAGCGCCACAGCCTGCAATGCCGACACGGTCGTCGGTCCGATGCCGCGCGGCGGGGAGTTGATGATGCGCAACAGGGCGGCAGAATCCCGCGGGTTGACGGAGAGGCGGGCATAAGCCAGCGCATCCTTGATTTCCGCCCGCTCGTAAAAGCGAAATCCTCCCACCACCTCATAGGCAGCGCCCATGCGCTGCAGCGCCTCTTCAAACAGCCGGGACTGGGCGTTCGTGCGATAAAGGATTCCCACCGCGCCACCGGGATCGCTGGCAAGCGCGTCTGTGGCCTGGTCCGCCACAAAGCCGGCCTCTTCCTCCGCGTTGCAGGCTTCGAAAACCTCCAGCAAACGGCCGGTTTTCCGGTCGGACCACAGTTCTTTTCCGATGCGCGCGCGGTTGTGGCAGACCACCGCCGAAGCCGCATCGAGAATGAGCTGCGTGGAGCGATAGTTTTGCTCCAGGCGGATAATCCTGGCGCGGGGAAAGTCCTTCTCAAAATTCAGGATGTTCTCGATGTCGGCCCCGCGCCAGCGGTAAATGGACTGGTCTTCATCGCCCACCACGCAAATATTCTGGTGGAGGCGCGTAAGATGATGAATTAACTGATACTGGACGTGGTTCGTATCCTGGTATTCATCCACCATCACGTAGCGGAAGTGACGGTTGTAAAGCTCGCAAAGGTCGGGCGACGCTTCGAAAAGGTCCACGGTCTTAAGGAGCAGATCGTCAAAATCAAGTGCATTCGCCGCGCGCAGCTTTTTTTCGTAGCGCTCATAGATCGAGGCCAGTTTTTCGGTGCTGGCGTCGGGAGCTATCCGGTAAAGCTCTGCCGGCTCGAGCATTCGGCTTTTGGCATGACTGATGCGAGAAGCGGCGGCGCGAGGCGTAAGAATCTGCCCGGTGAGGCCCAGTTCGCTCATGCTTGCCCGGATGAGGCGCTCCTGGTCGTCTTCGTCGTAGATCGAAAAATTGCGGATGTATCCGATGCGGTGAATGTCGCTCCGAAGGACTCGAACGCAGAAAGAGTGAAACGTGGAAATATGCGGCAGCGCGCTGGCGATCGTTCCTCCGAGCAACGCCCGGACCCGCTCCCGCATCTGGTCCGCCGCCTTATTGGTGAAAGCGACGGCCAGAATACTCTCCGGGGCGACTCCAACGTTCTGAATCAGATAGGCGATGCGATAGGTAATGACTCGCGTCTTCCCGCTGCCTGCCCCGGCGAGAATCAGCAGCGGTCCTTCCGTCGCCTCAACGGCAAGCCGCTGCTCGGGATTCAGTTGGTCCATGAAGCTCAACATGATTCGTTCGCCATTCTACACGATTGACTTCAAGCGAACAAATTTCATGCGGAAGAAGGTCCACTTCAGAAGTTTAAGATTACGCCGCACCGCTGCCGCAAAGCGCCTGTGGAGTGCGGCAGCTTGCTGCTGCTTTGGGCGCGCCCGCTCGCCGGCGCGCCAGGAGCCGAGCCGGAAGCAAGCTTCCGGCTTGAAAGCGTGAGCAAGCTCCCGCACTCCAAACAGACGCGACTTTGACGTGACCATGACCACCGCCAACTTTTTGTAGGGCCTTTGACCGGGGTTGCAGCGTGAGCGCTGGTTTCGTATACTGGCAGGCTCAAAGAACAGGAGGTGATGCGG
>JASHTR010000007.1 GCA_030040455.1 Terriglobia bacterium
CGTCCGGGGCCGACGCGAGCCGCCACCAGCGCGACGCAACCGGTCGTAATGCGTCCCGCCGTTTTGAGGGAGCCGGGATCAACGATCGCGACGTAATCGATTCGGACGTTCCGATCCGTCGCAAGCATCTGGGACATCTCCCGCTCAACCCGGGCAGGATCCGTCTCCCCGCCCCAAACGAGCTCTTTTGCCCGCCCCAGGCTACGGCTCAGCAGTCGGGCGGACTTTCTCTCCTCCGCGCTCAGATAGCTGTTCCGCGAGCTGAGTGCCACGCCGTCCGGGTCACGCACCGTCGGGCAAACTACCAGCCTTACACCCAGGTTAAAGTCCCGCACAAGCTGCCGGAGGACAACCGTCTGCTGAAAATCCTTCTGGCCAAAGTAGGCGAAATCCGGTCCGACCACGTTGAACAACTTCAGGACGACCGTGGCCACGCCGCGAAAGTGGCCGGGGCGCGAGGCGCCTTCCCACGAGGAAGCAATGCCTCCGGGATCGACAAAAGTCGCGAAGCCCTTTGGATAGACCTCTTCTGCTCGCGGAGTGAATACGGCCTCCACGTTGAAGGGGTTGAGCAGCCCCAAATCCTTCTCCAGGTTTTGTGGATACCGGCCCAAATCTTCGGACGGCCCAAACTGCGCGGGGTTCACAAAAATGGAAACAATGACGGCGTCGCATTGACGCTTGGCACGCTGGACCAGGCTGAGATGACCGGCATGCAGTGAACCCATGGTCGGCACCAGCGCGAGCGTCTTCCCTTCGCCACGGACCTGCCGGGAGAACATCTTCATGCCGTCAATGGAAGAGATCACGTGCATTGCGGGCTCGTCATTCGTCGCTCGTCACGGCTTTGAGAAATTTATCGCTCGACGCGGCCGCCTCACTCTCAAATTGTTCTTTCATCACCGCGGACCAGTGGTAAGACTCGCGGTCTTCTGGAAAGCGGCCCTGGCGAACGTCCACGCCGTATCGCGTCAAGGCCCGTTCGAGAGTCCCGGCGACATCAGCGTAAGTGCGCACAAACTTGGGACGTGGTTCCGGGCTGAGCCCCGCCAAGTCGTGCATCACGAGGATTTGACCGTCGCAGGCCGGCCCGGCGCCAATACCGATCGTCGGAATCCGAAGCCGCCTTGTAACCAGGGCAGCAAGCTCGCACGGGATGCCCTCCAGAACCACTGCGAAGGCTCCTGCATCTTCCACCGCCTGGGCGTCGGCCAGCACCTCCGCGGCCGAGTCCGGTGTTTTGCCCTGCACCTTGTGTCCGCCAAAGGCACGAACCGACTGGGGCGTCAAGCCCACGTGACCCATCACCGGGACTTCCGCATCCACAAGGCGTTGAATCACGCGCGAGCGCTTTTTACCCCCTTCGATTTTCACCGCATCTGCGCCGCCTTCCTTCAGATAACGAAAGCTGGCCGCGAGTGCCTCCGGAGCCTGACAAGACCCGAACGGAAGATCCCCCACCAGCAAAGCCCGGCGGACGGCGCGACGCGCGGCACGAAGGTGATGGAGAATTTCTTCAACGGTGACGGGAAGGGTGGATTCGTAGCCGAGGACGACCTCGCCAAGGGAGTCACCGACCAGAATCAAGTCCATCCCGGCCGCATCCGCGAGGCGGGCAGTTGGGAAGTCATAGGCCGTGATGCAGGCGATCTTTTCGCCCTTGAGTTTCCGCTGGCCGAGCAGCGGGACGGTGATCTTGCTCACGGCCTCTAAAGTGGGGTCCATGGCAGTTCCTCCGGGTGAATCGTTTTCTCATGGGTTCATTTTCTCATTGAGCCGTTGAAGTCTCCATTGAATGCGTCAATGGAACAACGAGTCCATGAACCCGTTTCTCGTCGTCCCGGTCCGCGAAGCGGATCCAGGCGGAGAATTCGAGCACTGCCACAAAGTATACCACCAAGCGTCAGGAAGCACAGGACGGTATACACCGCGCATTTAGCGGTGCGTGCGACGCTTCCAAATTGCACGCGTTCATAACTCTGAATTCAGGATTATGAATTGCATGCATTCCCGCTTCCTAGCCCCTGCCTCAGGCGGATCACATGGCCCACCTCCCCGGTTTCGTGGAGCATCTCCCGGATGCTGCGCTGGGTCAAGGGATGCCGGAGGCTTGGCGCAAGCTCGCACAATGGAACCAGCACAAACCGCCTTTCCGCCATGCGCGGGTGAGGGACGGTCAGCTCCCGCGACCGGATGACGACGTCCTCGTACAAAAGGATGTCAATATCCAGGGGGCGCGGTCCCCTGGAAACCCCTAGCCGCCGGCCGAGCGCGCGTTCTACTGACTTGCATACTCGCAGAAGCCGGAGGGGCATGAGGTCTGTCTGGACCTCCGCCACACAGTTGACGAACCATGACTGCGGCTGGAAATCAACGGGCTCGGTCTTGTAGCAGCTTGAGACGCGGAGCACTTGAACGCCGGCCTCTCCGAGATTATCGAGGGCTTTAGCGAGCAGCTTCCTACGCTCACCGCGGTTCGAGCCGAGCGACAAAAAAGCACGTTTCATGAGGAATCAGGTTCCTGGCAACGCTGGCCGTAGGCCGGCATGCTGATCATTCACAATTACGAATCGCGCCTCAATCCCGGAAAGGCAACTCCGCAGCGCGTGGCCGGAGAGACGGCAGGTTCAGATGGCCGTATGCTGGCTCATTTGCGCGGCGGCCGCTTTTCGTGCGGCTGATGAACCCTTGTTGCAGCAGGAACGGCTCGACCATATCCACCAGCGTATCCACTTCTTCGTTGAGCGTTGCCGCGAGCGCTTCAACCCCCACCGGGCCGCCGTGGTAGAGCCCGATAATGGCGTTCAGAAACCTGCGGTCCAGATCATCCAGGCCGCGCTCATCAACGCCCTCTAACTTGAGCGCAGCCTCGGCCACCGCCGCCGTAATCTCACCCGAGCCCTTCACCTCCGCATAGTCACGCACCCGACGCAACAGGCGGTTGGCGATGCGCGGCGTGCCACGCGCCCGACGAGCAATCTCCTCGGCTCCCTTGTCGTCGATCGTCGTTTCCAGGATGCGCGAAGAACGCAGCACGATCTCCTTTAACTCGTCTGCATTATAGAAATCCAGGTGGTAGAAAAGACCAAAACGGTTGCGGAGAGGCGCGGAGAGGCTCCCAGCGCGCGTGGTTGCCGCAACCAGCGTAAACTTTTTTAACGGCACGTTAATGGTCTTGGCGAACATGCCCTTGTCCACGACAAAATCCACCTTGAAGTCTTCCATTGCCGGATAGAGAAATTCTTCAATATTCGCCGGAAGACGGTGAACCTCATCAATGAAGAGAACGTCGCGCTCACCCAGGTTAGTAAGGATCCCCATCAGGTCCCCTGTCCGCTCCAGCGCCGGGCCGGACGTGGTGGTAATCTTCGCCTCCATGGCATGTGCAATAATGTAGGCAAGGGTAGTCTTGCCAAGGCCGGGAGGACCGAAAAAGAGAATATGCTCCAGGGCTTCACCGCGCTTCTTTGCCGCTTCCAGCGCGATCGAAAGCTTCTCCACCACCCTTTTCTGGCCGATGTATTCCTTGAGCGTTGGAGGCCGGAGCGTGCGGTTGAACGTTTCCTCTTCTTTCGAAATCAACTCGGGTGAGACGAGCCGTTCTCTGGACATGCCCGCAATCCCTTCACTCTGATGTCTCCTGAAATTGTAGCAGCTTCGCTCCCTATTTAGGCGAGCCGGTCAGGCAGTCCGCAGGGTCATGCCAAAGTCGGGGGTTCTCTGAGGTTGATTCCGGCAGGAGGAACGGAAATCAATGGCCGGGAGCAGGGTCAGCCAGCGCCGTGGCCGCCGGTTGGAGGCTCTTGGCGCTGCGGGCGTCGAGAGCGTGCTCGTGGGAGACGCGGCGGCTCGCCAGCGGGCGGCTGGGACGCCTTCTTCTTTCACGGATCGGAACAAGACGGTAGACGAGCAGCCTTTTGCCGCTCACGAGACGCGAGCTGCGCAGATGGTTCCAGCGGCGGATTTGATAAGCGGTCACATCGAAGCGGTCGGCAATCAACTCGAGATTATCGCCGCGCCGGACGCGATAGTAGTAGCGGCGGCGCACCCAGCGCACTCCACCCTGGCTGGCCTCTACCTGGACGCGAGCCAGCGGAACGAGCAGGTGCGTTCCTTCCGCCAAGGCGGCCCCCGTCGTCATGTGGTTGGCACTGGCAAGGGCGAGTGGAGCGACGTGGTACTCCTGAGCGACGGTTTCAAGCGTCTCCCCGCTTTCCACGCGATGGGCGCGCCATGCGAGGCGGTCTGAGGGGGGAACGGCGGCGATTCGTTGCTCAAAAATGCTTTTTGTTCCGGCTGGCAGGTTGAGCAAAAACCCCGCATCGCCCACTGGCGTCGCCATGCCTCGGAGCGCCGGGTTAAGCTCGACCAGCGCATCCACCGGCACGTCAATAAGCCCAGCGATCAGACGGAGATCTGTGGGCACACTGACCGGAACGCGGTCCACCTGGAGTGGCGCATCGGGCTGAATGTTGAATCCATATGCTTGTGGATCTTTGGCAATCAAAGCCGTTGCCAGATAAACGGGTATATAGTTTTCCGTCTCGGGCAACAAGACGTGAAGC
>JASHTR010000478.1 GCA_030040455.1 Terriglobia bacterium
GAAAAGCCGCAGGGTTAAAAGGCGAACCCTGCGCTACAAAATCCGTCACGATGAAAAGCCGCAGACTTAAACAGCAAGTCTGCGCTACGAGGACGCGCGCGAGGCGGCGCACCGCCAGTTTGCACGCGCGTCCCTTCGCTGCCAGCTCAAATGTCGTAGTACAACGCGAACTCATAAGGATGTGGCCGCTGACCGACAGCCTGGACTTCATTCTTCATCTTGTAATCAATCCAAGTCTCGATCAGCTCTTCCGTAAAGACGTCGCCCTTTAGCAGGAAGTCATGATCCTTCTCGAGCGATCGGAGGGCTTCTTCCAGCGACCCGGGCAGGGAAGGCACCTTGGCAAGCTCCTCGGGGCCAAGGTCGTAAATGTCCTTGTCCAGCGGCTCGCCGGGATCGATTTTATTCTCAATGCCGTCGAGCCCGGCCATCAGCATCACCGAAAAAGCGAGATACGGATTGCAGGAAGGATCCGGCGGGCGGAATTCCAATCGCTTGGACTTGGGGCTGGCAGAATACATTGGAATGCGGATGGCCGCGCTACGGTTGCGGCGCGAATAGGCCAGGTTCACCGGGGCCTCGAATCCCGGCACGAGACGCTTGTAGGAGTTGGTTGTGGGCGCCGCAAAGGACACTATCGCCGGAGCGTGTTTCAGCAAGCCGCCCGCATACCATAGCGCCATCTGGCTCAGGCCGGCATACTTATCTCCGGCAAAGAGAGGCTTGTTGTCCTTCCAGATACTTTGATGGGTGTGCATCCCCGAGCCGTTATCCTGGAAAAGCGGCTTCGGCATGAAAGTGACGGTCTTCCCGTATTGATAGCCCACGTTACGGATAATGTACTTATAAATCATCATCCAGTCGGCAGAGACAAGAAGCGGGTTGAATTTCTGGTCGATTTCGCACTGCCCGCCGGTGGCGACTTCATGGTGATGGCACTCGATATCCATGCCCGCCTTTTCCATGGTCAACACCATCTCGCTTCGTAAATCCTGGTAATGATCCGTGGGCGGAACGGGAAAATATCCTTCTTTGTACCGCGGGCGGTATCCAAGGTTGTCCTTCTCGCGGCCAGAATTCCAGCGACCCTCTTCGGCGTCGATAAAATAGTAGCCATGCTGTTGCGCCTGATCGAAGCGGACGTTATCGAAGATGAAAAATTCCGCCTCGGCGCCGAAATAAGCCGTATCGCCAATCCCCGTGTAGGAAAGATAGGCCTGGGCGCTCTTCGCCACGTGGCGCGGATCCTTCTGGTAATGCTGCTTGGTGAGAGGATCAAGAATGTCGCCGATCATGACCAGCGTGGGGGTGTCGGTAAAAGGGTCGAGCATGCACCAGCCCGGATCGGGAACCAGGAGCATGTCACTCTCGTGAATTGCTGCCCAGCCGCGGATGCTCGAGCCGTCCATTCCAAAACCGTCTTCAAATGATTTCTCTTCGAGCTGATGGATTGGAAACGAGACGTGATGCCAGATGCCGGGAAGATCGGTGAAGCGAACATCTACAACCTTGACGTTATTGGAAGCGGCGAACTCTAAAACCTCCTTGGCTTTCATGAAACCTCCGTATAGATTTTTTAGCAGGATGTAGAAAAAGCTCTCTGCGTGTCATTCCGAGGAGCCGAAGGCGACGAAGAATCTCAGTATTCGCTTTATTTTTCAAATGCAGGGATGCTTCGCTTCGCTCAGCATGACATCTCCAAAGGTTTTTTCAGCAACCTGAGCGTTCAAGTTATCTTGGCTTGCGCGCCTCAATTCGTCAAGCATGGATATGCTTATAGGGGTGGAAAAAAATTTTTATCAAAATCATTAGGGGATTTCTCTTCTATTGCTACTCCACCACCCAATGCCAGAATGCTACGAAAGGGGTGCAAAAACAGGAATCTCCTGCAACGGGGCGCAATTGGGCAATTGGAACGCCCCCCAAGGATTTGTGCTACATTATTTTCATGGACGTCACTGTGAAGATACCTCGCAAAATCGTGGATCGGGCTAAAGAGCGCGGACTCGCGGTCGAGGCGTACATCGAAGAAATTCTGACGCAACAGCCAGGAGCGCAGCCCTTGGAGACTCAGCGACCACAGACCCCTGCTGAGATACGTGCGTGGCTGGAATCTCTCGCGCAGTTTTCCGAGAAAATTCCCCCTTTGCCAGAAACCATCTCCCGAGAATGGATTTATCAGGAAGAAAACTAAATGGCGGCTGCCTCGTGTTGAGACTGTAACCTCAGCTCCACCGCTATCTTCGCGGGCCGAACAGCATCAGCAGAAACCCCAGGAGTCCGATCGAGGCCAGTAAGACCATCGGAGCCACGGTGGGCATGGCCGCCAAAGCTCCGGCGAGAGCGCCACCCACAAAACTCCCCAGGTATTGCAGCGTTTGGAAAGAGCCCAGCGCCGTGCCATAGGCTGTCTCATGGGATTGCTTGCTGACCAGGCTGGGCAAGATGGGCTCAAGACCCGTAAAGCCCATGAAAAATAGCGCTCCGGGCACGAGCACAGCCAGCAAGTGGCCCGAGTTGAGGCGGGCGACGCCAGGGGAAAATAAAAGGATTCCGCTTGCCGCCATCAGCAGGAATGCGACGGCACCCGCTGGCCTTCCAAGTCCCCGGTCGGCGCTGCGCGAGAAGCCGAACATTGTGAAGCCACTCAGGACGAGCATGGGAAGGAGCACCACATAAAAGCGGGTCATCTTCAGATGATGCTGGCGAATCAAGATAAGGGGAAGATAGAACCAGAAAGCCGTCATAAACGCGTTCATCAAGAACCCGCTTGCATTCAGCGCCAAAAGGGGCCCGGAGCGCAGCACCTCACGCACCGGAGCAACAGGCGCCTGACGGAGCGGAGTTTCCGGCAGGCTGATTGCGAGCAAGCCCACGGTTGCAAATGCCAGCGCCGCCGTCAGCCAGAAGAGCGTTTCTACTTTGTATAAGCCCGCAACGATCGGGCCGCCGATCACACCCAAGGCAAACGCCGCGCCAATGGGAATGCCCAGGATGGCGTTGGCCGTGGAGCGGCGCTCGAACGGGAAATGGTCCGCAACGGTTGCGAACGCTGCCGCGCTGATGGTGCCCAGTCCTTGTACGAAGCGGCCCACGATCAGCACACCCATTTGCATGGCGGCGGGAAACCATGAGGGGATCGCGCAAAGTGCTGAGCCAAGCCCAAACACCGCCATCCCAAGGATCAAGACCTTGCGCCGGCCCACGTAGTCGGAAAGGCGCCCCATCGGAAGCGCCGTGAGGGCCACCGCCATGCCATAACCGCCGAAGGCCACACCGACCAGAAAACGCGAATGGGTAAACTCCAATCCATAGAGCGTGAAAACCGGGAGCACCAGGAACAAGCCGAGCATCCGCAGGCCCACGGCGCTCGCCAGGGCAAAGAGCATTTTTTTCTGAGGTCGGGTAAACGCGGCAACTGCAGTTTTCGTGGTATCGATGACCGCCCCCTTTGGAGTGCGGCGGCTTGTCGCCGCTTTTCCCAAGGTCAGCTTGCTGGCTACAGGATATTCCTTCAGCGCCGCGAGCCAGCTCGCTGGCGCAAAGCGGCAGCAAGCTGCCGCACTCCAAGGCTCCCGCATAGGTGAAGGAGTGTTGGACGCATTAGGGAGATGGCCTGCTGTTGGCGGGCTCATTGTTCTCCACAAACTCCGCGAGCACCCGCTGAGGCAAAAGGCCCTTCTCGAATGCGCGATCCAGGAACATCTGCACCGCCTGGCGTCCTTGCTCGCCGTAGTCGAGCGTCCAATGGTTAACATACATGGCGACGAACTTGTCTGCGGTCAGAGCGTCCAGGCCGCGGGCAAATTGCATGGCGTAGGCCAGCGCCTCTTCACGATGCGAGAGACTGTAACGAATGCTTGCCCTCAGAACCCGTGAAGCGCGCTGAATGAGCTCCGGGCCAAGCGCGCGCCGGATCACGTTGCCTCCCAGGGGAAGGGGCAGGGCTGTTTCCTGGTGCCACCATTCGCCAAGATCGACAATCTTGTTAAAGCCCTGCAACCCGTAGGTGAGTTGACCCTCGTGAATAACCACGCCCGCATCGGCCTCGCCCTCGGAGACTGCATTGAGGATTCGGTCAAATGGAATGACCACGGTTTCGACTTCCGGCTCATAGAGCATCAGCGCAAGATAAGCCGAGGTCATTTTGCCCGGTATGGCTACCCGGCGGCGCTTGAGGTCCGCAGCGCCGAGGTTTCCCCTGGCAACTACAATGGGGCCGTAACGATCTCCAAAGCTTGCCCCACACGGCAGAAGCAGATATTGCGCCGCAATATAGGCATAAGCATGGAAAGAAACGGCGGTGACGTCGAAAACACCCTCGCAGGCTTTCTGGTTCAGACTCTGGATGTCTTCGAGCGTATGGATAAAGCTGAGATTTTCGGTTGGGATTTTCCTGGTAGCCAGGGCGTAGAACATGAATGCATCGTCGGAATCCGGACTGTGCGCCAACGTCATTTCTCTAATTTCAATACCCTCCACTTTTTGAGTTGAGAAAGATTCCATATGCTACTCTAAACAGAAAAATTCACCCGCGTCCTGGCCAGAGAGAATGAAACGATTTTTACTGGATTGGCTAGAGTAGCCGGAAGGTGACTTCTACCAGCATCTGCACCGCGACGGGCACGCCGTTGCGCTCGCCAGGCTTGAACTTCCACGTGCTGACGGTTTTTACTGCTTCCCCGTCCAACCCCAAGCCGAGCGGTTTGACCACCTGAATGTTGTGCACGGTGCCTTGCGCGTCCACC
>JASHTR010000479.1 GCA_030040455.1 Terriglobia bacterium
CACGGGAGGGGGAGCGCTTGGGGGAGACTCATTCGCTGCGAACGGCCGCGGTAATTTCTGGAGCGATTACACGGGCTATCCAGACCCCAAGCGCGGCATCGGCGCCGTCCCCTACCGGATACGCAGCCTATTCGATAACCTGACCGACCAATACGAGCGATTACAACTATTCCGGTTCAGCCCTGCCGAACAGGCGATTGACCTGGCGGCGGCGGCTTTTCCGCTGGTTCAACCCCACGAAGTCTTGACCGATCCCGACCCTCTGATTTCGCCCGTGCCCGTCCGTGCCGCTCCGCTGGCTAAGCCGGCAACGTGGGGGTTAGCGGAAGCTGCGGGGCTCTTGCTCGGCCTGGTGGTACTGCTGGCGGCCATGCTCTCTATCCCTTTGCGCCGCCGTGAGATTAAGAAAGTGAGTTACAACATAAACGATGTCGATCGCCCGCGACTCGAAATCAAGTTGCTGCAGAAGAGTTTTGGCCAGGCGAGAGTTCTTCGTGGGATCACTCTTACAGTGGACCGTGGTCACGCCGTTGCCTTGTGGGGTGACAACGGTGCCGGTAAATCGACGGCGATCAAGTGCATCGTGGGGTTGTTGGACTACGCGGGCGCTATCACGGTCGCCGGGCTGGATGCTAAAGCCAATGGCAAAGCCGCCCGGCGATCGATCGGCTACGTTCCCCAAGAGCTCCGCTTTTATAACGATTGGTCGGTCCGCCACACGATGGCGTTTTATGCTGACCTCAAACGCGCAGTGCACGCGGAAATCCCCGCTTTGCTTCGGGAGGTAGGTCTCGAGGCTCACGCCTCTAAGGCTGTCAGTGCACTTTCCGGCGGTATGAAGCAGAGGCTGGCGCTGGCCATCGCGCTTCTCGGCCGACCAGAAGTTTTGCTGCTCGACGAATTCACCGCGAGCCTGGACGCCGGAGCGAGAGCCGGACTTTTAGATGTGCTCAAATCGCTGCGGCGCCAGGGGCTGACCGTTCTATTCACTACGCACCTTCTGGACGAGGTGGAGGCGCTGGCGGATCGTGTGGAGATGATGCGCGGCGGAGAGATCATTGCCTCAGTGCCGGTCGAAGATTTTCTCCAGCGCATAGGGGTCCGCAGCGCGATACATGCTGAAAAGGAGTCAGATCGGGTCACTGAAATGGCACCGATCTTCCAAGAGTCCCGTGCCGACGTCCATCATACTGATGAAGTCCTGAGACTTCCGGCGTTCAGCAGCGGATTGGTGAGAAAATCGGAGATTTGACGCAGGCTGACCCGGCTCCTCGGGAACGGGGATGAAGGCGAGGACGATGGAGCGCACTATGAAAAGAAAAGAAACCCACGACAAGGCGCTCAGAGCCGTAGAATTGGCGAATCTGCTCATTCTGGCCCGTAAGGAGATGTTTGAAGCCCTGCGCAACCGCTGGTTTCAATTCTATAGCTCGACATTTGCGGTGCTAACGTTGTCCATCTCGTTTCTATCACTGGCCGGCGCGGACCAATACGGCTTTGCAGGCTTCAACCGCACGGCCGCAGGCATGGTCAATCTCGTCATGCTGATTGTTCCGCTGATGGCGCTGAGCGCGGGCGCCGCGAGTATTGCCGTCGAGCGCGAGCGCGGCACGCTGGCCCAGCTTCTGGCCATGCCGGTGTCTCGCACAGAGCTGTTACTAGGGAAATTCCTCGGCACCGCTTCAGCACTTGTCTTGGCGCTGGCTACAGGCTTCGGAATCGGCGCCGCGGTAATGGTGTTTCTGGGTGGGGCGGGTGGCGGGCCGGCGTACCTCTGGATGGCTGGGTTGGCGTGTCTTTTGGCCATCGGGATGCTAAGCGTCGGGTTGCTGATTTCCGCGCCCACCAACAAGAGCGGAACGGCCGCCGGGGCTTCCATTGTTGTCTGGCTCGGCTTTGCCTTTGTAAGCGACCTTGGGCTGATGGGATCGTCCGTGCTTTTCCGCCTGCATTTGTGGACGCTTTTTGATGCCGCACTGGCGAATCCACTCGAGGTGTTCAAAATGGCGACGCTGAGCGGCTCCCAGGCTGCTCTAAGCGTGCTCGGCCCGGTCGGACGCTACGCGGATTATACTTTCGGCCACGCGCTCTGGTTGGTTTTCTTGGGAGTGCTGATAGCCTGGATTACGGTTCCGCTGGCTCTCACGTGGCAAATCTTCAGAAATGCGGAGATTGAATGAAGTCGAGAGTGAACTGGCTGGTGGGTTTGGCAACGGAGTTGGCGGCCGTAATGGCAATGGCGGCTTGCGGGCATCAAGCGGCAATTACGCCGCCACAGATTCATTACGGAGAAGAGGTCTGTGCATTCTGCCAGATGACCATTGACGACTCGCGTTTCGCCGCGGCGCTGATCTATCGCACGCCCGACGGCAGCCAAAAGATTGCAACCTTCGACGACATTGGCTGCATGCTGGCGTGGCAGCGCGAGCACGCGGCCGATCGCACGATAGCCGCCTTCGTGCATGATTACAAGTCCCGTCAATGGATCAAGGCCGCGGGAGCTTGGTATGCGCGAAGCACGGCGATCCGAACACCTATGGGTTGGGGAATCGCGGCGGGACGAACCGAAACCGACGCGGAAGCGGCAGCGTCTAGGGGCAAGTTAAAGCCGATGGACTTCAGCGAATTGTGGTTCACTGCACAGAATACGCAAGGTGCGGCGAAATGACGTCGGGAAATCACAGGAAGGAATGTTCTTATGTCTGTTAGTCCTCTGTTGAAACTAGCTCTGAAGGCTGGCGCCCTTAGCCTGGTTGGTGCGCTGATCGTGGCTATAAGTGGCTGCAGCCGCAATTCGTCCTCTCCATCCGCTTCGCAAAACCAAGCCGCCAACACTACCGCCTCTGTCTCCAAGAGCACAACCATCGTCGGCACGCCTGAGAAGGGCAAACAGCTTTTTGCCGACAATTGCACGACGTGCCACGGAACACAGGGACAAGGGGTATCTCACCTCGGCGCTGACTTACAAACGAGCAGGTTCGTCGCCAGCTCCACCGACGCGCAACTGGTGGCGTTCATCGAGCAAGGGCGCTCGGCAGATGACCCAGTCAACACAATGCATGTGGCCATGCCTCCTAAGGGTGGTAATCCCGCATTGACTACCCAGAATCTCTACGACATCGTGGCGTTCATCCGCCAGATACAAAAGACTCACGCGGAAGGAAGATGAACAGGCAAGAGACACAGGAGGAAACAGGCAGGCTAGCGGCTAATGCTGGCCGCTAACGGCTTATCCCTACATGCCGGGATGCCAGGGAATTCAGGGCGCGCGGCGGCACCCTAGCCTGTGACGAGACGCAATGAGTTCTGCTCCCAACCCTGCCGTTGAACCAGTCCATGACATTCTGAAACGACGGCGCCATCCCCTGGACGTCTTCTTCAAGCCGCGCACGATATCTGTTATAGGGGCCTCTGAAACCGAGGGAAGCGTAGGCCGGTCAATTCTCTGGAATTTGATTAGCAGCCCGTTTGGCGGCACCATCTTTCCTATCAATCCGAAGCGCTCGAGCGTCCTCGGGATCAAGTCTCACCCCACGATTGGGTCCATCCGTGAAGAAGTTGATCTTGCCATCATTGCGACTCCTGCTCCCACGGTTCCCCGGGTGGTGGGTGAATGCGCCGCTCGAGGAGTCAAAGGGGTCATCATTATTTCTGCCGGCTTCAAAGAGTGCGGGCCGGAGGGCGCCCGTCTCGAAGCCGAAATTCTTGCACAAGCGCGCCGGGGGCGGATGCGTGTGATTGGACCGAATTGCCTGGGTCTGATGAGCCCGCTGACAGGCCTTAACGCCACCTTCGCGGGAGCTATGGCGCGGTCGGGAAGCGTCGGCTTCATCAGCCAAAGCGGAGCACTCTGCACGGCGGTCCTCGATTGGAGCCTGCGCGAGAACGTCGGCTTCAGCGCCTTCATTTCTATCGGCTCGATGCTGGATGTGGGCTGGGGAGACCTGATTGATTACCTGGGCGATGACCCGTATACACGAAGCATCATTCTCTACATGGAATCGATCGGTGACCCTCGCGCATTTATTTCTGCGGCCAGACAGGTGGCACTCTCCAAGCCGATGATTGTGATTAAGGCTGGGCGCACGGAAGCGGCAGCCAAGGCTGCGGCCTCACACACGGGTGCGCTCGCGGGCCGAGATGAAGTTTTGGACGCAGCCTTTCGGCGGTGTGGTGTGCTGCGCGTCAATACGATCGCCGAACTCTTCTACCTGGCGGAGGTGTTAGCCAAACAGCCACGGCCTAAAGGGCCCCGCTTGGCTATGGTTACGAATGCCGGCGGGCCTGGCGTGCTTGCCACCGATGCTCTGATCGATGAAGGGGGCGAGCTCGCTGAGTTGTCCAAGGAAACGATCGAGACCCTCGATCAGCTTCTCCCTGCCCATTGGAGTCATAACAATCCGGTGGACGTACTCGGCGACGCCAGCGCGGAACGGTATCGTAAGGCGGTCGAGATTGTTTCCCGCGATCCGAATAACGACGGTGTTCTCGTCATCCTCACGCCACAGGCCATGACCGACCCCACCCAGACGGCCGAGCAGTTGAAGGACTATGCCAAGCTCGATGGCAAGCCGGTCCTGGCAAGCTGGATGGGCGGAGCCCAGGTGAGCGCGGGCGAGGCCATTCTCAATCGCAATAACATTCCGACTTTTGCTTACCCGGATACTGCGGCCCGTGTTTTCCATTCCATGTGGCGATACACCTACAACCTGCGGGGCTTGTATGAAACGCCGGCGCTGGTATCTGATAGCCCGCCCGCCCGCGAGGGAGTTGAAACGGCAGCAAGAATCATCCAGGTAGCCGCAGGCGCGAGCCGGACGATCCTTACGGAGCCGGAAGCCAAGGAATTGCTCAAAGCTTATGACATCCCAGTCGTTGAAACCCGCCTGGCAAGAAATGAGGATGATGCGGCGAAGGTGGCGGGCGAAATCAAGTATCCCGTGGTTCTGAAGGTCTTCTCCGAAACGATTACTCACAAGACAGATGT
>JASHTR010000480.1 GCA_030040455.1 Terriglobia bacterium
CAAGACCTTGCCTATCGGATGCAGGCAGCTCTGGATGCTCAACGCCTTGTTTCTCTCGACACCCTGTTCGACCTTGCGGACGATCTGAATCAAATGGCTCGTGGCAAGCGAATGCCCCCCGGAACAATCCAACTGGCGGGCGAGCTTCGTGAGTTCAAAATGCCAAAGCCGCTGTTCAGTCCCGGCGAGAGGGCAGAATGGAGCTACGGCCTTTTGAGCAACCCTCACATTCAGGCAGAAAGGCTGATCGATCTGGCGAAGACGGTCGAGGGATCGCGTTCTTCAAGTGAGCTTGCCCTGGCGCGCGGCCAGCTTACCCCCTTCCTGAGGGACACGCTGGTGGGACTCAATTACGCCTATTATCAGCCGCCGGGGGCAGAGGTGCTCTATAACAACCCGCTTTTCGTTCGATCTCATGATTTTCTGGGGGAGACGATCATCGGGGCGGGGGAACCTTCCTGGAAAACTCCGGCAATATTCGGTCGCGGCTGGACGGCGAGCGGCGGCGCTCACCTGGTAGGTTCAATGGTTGATCTGCCCTACGTGCTGGCAGAAGTGGAGCAGGACTTTATTGTGCCGGAAAACGTCCAAGCCTTGATCTGGGAGGACATGGCCCCCACTCTTTTGACGGATTCCGTGGTGCCGCGCTGGTGGCGGGTGACACCCAATGAGCTTCACGCTGCCGCCCTCTATCAAGAATACGGAGAGGAGCTTGTAACCGCGGCCGCGAGCAACAGAGAATTGCTGCAGCGCGCGATCGACATCCTGTCTCAGCGCCTGTTGCCTGAAAAGTCCGACATGGTCGAAACAGCGCTTCTTCGCCGACAATCGGAGGTGGCGCTTTCGCAATTAGCGCCGGCCGACACGTTTTATCTGGCCGCGGGGTTCAGAAAAGACTTTCCGGACGAGGCTGGCAAGTGGGGGAAAGCCGGGGAAGAGCTGGAAAAGCTTTCGCAACAATATCCTCAAGAAGTCAGCTTGGATCGGCTGTCGGAGGATTTCGGAGTACCACATCCTGCTCTGGCGGATACCTACGCAAGGGAACTGCTGAATGTGAAACCTTTTCCCACTTTTCTGGGTTACTCCAGCCGCCTGCTGGCGGAATCCTGGGAATCCAATAATCTCTATTGGGCGCGGCTGGCAGATGAGATGGGCGATCCGCCGGCGATGCTAAACATTCTGGCTCCCGAAATGACGCGCCGCATGATTGCAAATATCTTTGCAACCGACCTGGAAGACCGTCCGGCGCTGCTTCGCGCTTTGCGCGAAACCGGCAACGAATTTCTCAAGGCGAGGCTTGCTTCCTCGCAAAAAGAGAGCGCTGCTTCGGGAGGACTTTGATCGAGCTTTTGAAACGGCCGGCATTGAAAGAATCGCCGGGCGGAGGGAAGGATAACTCGTGGTAAAGCGATACATTCTATTTCCGCTGGTTCTTTTCAGTATAGTGATGGGCACCGCGGCCTGGATGGCAGCTCAGAAGCTCGAGTCCGGCCATATCGTCATTCACCGGACCGTCAATCTGGTGCAACTGGATGTGGCGGTGACGGACAAGAAGGGGGATTACATCACCGGGCTCACGCCGCGGAACTTCGCGATTTACGAGGACGGGATTCCGCAGAAGGTCGCCACTTTCGGAGAGGAAAACGAAGCCCCGCGAACGGTGACGGAGTTCGGAACGCGAAGAGGCCAGCCGACGCTGACCGAGACGCGGTCCGGGCAGGCACTTACGCAGGTGGCAGGGCACAATGTCTTTATCCTTTTTGACACCAGCAATTACATGTATCGCGGCTTTGTTTTTGCCCAGGATGCAATCTCCGAATTCGTCCGGTCTCTGAATCATATTGACCGGATTGCGTTCTACTCCTATAGCCGCGACTTTTCGAGAGACTCGCTGCTCACCGCCAACCGGTTGGCGGTGCTGCGCGGTGTGCGGGCGACAGTGGCCGGAGATGATGCCGCGCTTTATAATGCGCTGCTGCTGACGCTTCAGGATGCAGCCCAGTTTTCCGGCCGGAAGGTGGTCGTGGTCTTTTCCAACGGACCTGACAATGCCAGCATGGTGGCGCCGGAAAACGTTCTCGATCTCGCCCAGTCCGAAGGCGTGCCGATTTACATGATCAGCACGCGGCAAGCCAAGCTGGACCCGATTTCAACTGCGGTTTTTGAACGCGTGAGCGCGGCCACCGGTGGCAAGGCCTATTTCGCCAAAAATTGGGAAGAGCAGCAGAAAGCTTTCGCCTCGGTCCGTGATGACTTGGCGCATCTCTACGCGCTCAGTTACTATCCGCAAACCAACGCGAATCGCGGCTGGCGCAAGATCACCGTTAAGCTCGTGGGCGTGCAGTTTAAGAAGTACCACATTCGGACCCGGACCGGCTATCGCCCCGAGGTTGTCCAGCTTACCGGAGAGATTGACCCCCGCCCGCAGCCGGACACCACGCGTCCGTGAGTGAAGATTTTGAGAGACGTCGCGTGGATCCGTTCTTCAAGGTTTGCGCCTTTTCCCTGCCCATAGTTGTAGCACTGCCCTGTTGAGGATTACCAATAATGGTGACAACAAGCGGCGACCTGTGGCTGCCGGTCTTTTGGCGGAAAAGGTCGTCACTATCATTGGTAATCCTCCATAGGAGCGACGAATGCTCTGAAAAATAAGAACCGAGGGTGACGCGATCCGATCCGCAGATAGCGACGACTCCGCCGAAGGGGTGTAATCTAAATGTAGCGCCACAACCTGAAGGGAGGCGCTCGTGGTGGATTTTGTGGAGCAGCGGCCGAGTCGTGAGCTTTTTTGTTGGGCGGGATGCTTCTGGCTTGCGTGGGTCCTCGTTGCGGGCTTTCCGAAAATGGGGAGAGCCCAGGCACAGCCCTTGCAGTTGACAATTTCTGTCGCGCAATCCACAATCACGGAACCGTTTCCGGCGCAAACAACACTCCACTTTCACAATTCCAGCAACCAACTTTTATGGCTTTACGAGCCGGTGCGCGATGTCGGCGAAATCGCTCTCAGCCTCACAGGCGCAAATTCCGATTCCGGCGGCTCGTCGCTTGCCGTTCATCTCGAGCCTGCTGTCGCCTCGGGAGGGGGCGCAGGAGGAGCCGCGTCTCCGGCTGTGGGAACCGTGCTTCGGCCGCCCGGCTTTCCGCATCCCAATCTCGTCCGGCTCGCGCCGGGTGGCGATCTTCAAGTAACCGCTGTAATCCAGGTCAAACCCGCCTCAGGGGCCGAAGGCCCGATCTGGGGAACTTATCAACTGTCCGTCGCCTACAGCGCGCGCTACTCGAACGGCAACGATATCCGACAAAGCCTGGGCGTGAATCTATGGGAGGGAACGGTTTCCAGTAACGCGGTTCACATCACGCTGAGCCCGGTGCCGGCGGCAAATCACGATTCCATTTTGGGCAGCGCGGTGGGCCGCGATATGATTCCTGACGCGGACGTCCTGGTTTCGCT
>JASHTR010000481.1 GCA_030040455.1 Terriglobia bacterium
CGGGGAAGCAAGGCTTGCTATAGCGTCGCGCCATTTCAATTACGCGGATATCGAGCGAAGGGGTCACGATGAATTCGGCGCCGGCAAGGATTGCGGCGCGGCAGGTTTCGGGGTCTAGAATCGTTCCTGCTCCCGGAAGCACCTCATTTCCATACCGTTCAACCACCTCTTCCAGCACGCGGATGGCGTTCGGCACCGTCATCGTAATCTCGGCAATGCCAATGCCTCCCCGGAGGATCGCCTCGGCGGCGCGCGCGGCGTCCTCGGAAGACGGGGTTCGGACAATCGGCACCAAGCCAGTGGTCCGGATTTTTTCAAGAGCTTTTTCTTTCGTCCAGGACATATTTACTCCAAAAGAAGTGATGAGTGGTGAGTGATGAGTGGCGGGCGAGCGTTTAGCGATCCGCCACTTAGACAGCGCCAGCGATTCTTGCTGACCCTGAACGCTTACATTTCACTCGTCACTTATCACTCGTCACTAGCTGTTTATCGTGCCACGCGCAGGGTGGCTCCTTTTAGTAGTTGCTCCACCTCTCCGAGTGTTGCCCAGTTGAAATCTCCAGGGTTGGTGTGTTTCAGGGCGCTGAATGCGTTCCCGTAGCGCAAAGCCGCCTCATAGGAGTTCTTGGTAAGAAATCCGTAGATGAACCCGGCACTGAAGGAGTCCCCGCCACCGATACGGTCAACGATTTCCAGGTCATACTTCACGTCCTCGTAAAACTGTCCGCTGGCGTAGGCAATAGCCGTCCAGGTATTGCGCCAGACAAGTGGATTCTCCCGCAGCGTGATGGCCACGGCGCGGAAGTGAAATTTCTCCTGGAGCCGCTTCGCCACTTCTTTATAGGGCTCGGCAGAAACCTCTTCGAAGCTCTTCTTGTCTCCGCTCGCACCAGCCTTGATCTTGAACACGACGTTCGTGTCCTCCTCGGTAGTAATCAGCACATCCACATATTCCATTAAAGGCTCCTGCACGCTCTGGGCCTTCGAGGGAGACCAGAGTTTGCCGCGATAGTTCAGGTCGTAGCTCACGGTAACGCCAGCCTTTCGCGCGGCTTGAAGAGCTTCCCGCGTGACCGTGGCCGCCGAATCGCTCAATGCCGGGGTAATACCGCTTGTATGGAACCACTTCGCTCCGGCTAACACTCCCGCCCATTTGATTTCGCCGGGTTGGATGGCACTGAACGATGAATTCGCCCGGTCATAAAGCACGGAGCTTGGGCGCGGCGCGGCTCCAAACTCCACAAAGTACAAGCCTGCCCTGCCGTCTTGGGTCCATGCTATCTCGGAAGTATCCACGCCTGACTGCCGGGCGCGGTTCTCAAGCAATCGGCCCAGCGCGTTTTTCGGGAGGCGGGAAACCCAGGCGCTCTTCAGGCCTAGACGGGCAACTCCAACTGCCACATTTAACTCGCCGCCGCCAATTTCAACGTCGAGCGAAGGCGTCTGCTCCAGCCGTTGAAAATGAGGTGGCGCGAGACGAATCATTGCCTCGCCAAACGTCACAACATCGGTCATTCGAAATCACCTCGGAAGTGTAATGAAGATCGGGTTGCCCGCGATAAACCACCACTCAGGAGAATAGGCCTTCTACTCAATCCGAACCGCTCGATGCTTGCTGACAGATGTTCTGGATCTGCCATTTCGACCATTTACAGCCTTCGCCTGCCAATAATTTACGGGAACTCAACGTGTTTCCTGATAAGCTGTAGCGCAGCGTTCGGTTTGTAACGCTGCGGCTTTCCCCAGTTGTCCGGCCAGAAGACGCAGGGCCAACTACGGATCCCACACTACAGCAGCGAGGCCCCTTTTTTCTTTGTGGTGCGTGATTTCCTAGTTTACCTCAAAATTCAGCCTCAGTTGAAAAAGTGCCACGCGCGGCGATAGCATGAGGTTATGGCACCCCCGGAACGGAGATGGAATTGTTTATTTTGCATTTTGGTCTTATGGTGTTTTGCGATTCCGGAGCTCGGCTGGACGCAAACTCAGCTCTGCCTCAAAAACGGGGTTTGCCAGCCGGTAAAAAGTTATGAAATTCAGGGAGACCGGGTCCGCTACTACAGCCTGGAACGCTCGGAATGGGAAGAAATCCCGCTCTCCATGGTGGATTTCAACGCCACGCATCGCGCCAATGAGGAGAAAACGCAACAACAGGAGCGAATTCTTCATCAAGCAGAGAAAACGCAGAACGATGCCTATCCTCTACCCGCCAATCGCGGTTTTCTCGTTGCTCCCGGCATACATCTTCCCACCCAGGAGGGACTCTACGCCTACAATGGAATACGCATTATCACCTTGATTCAGTCGCAGGCCGAGCTGGAGAAAGACAAAAGGCGGATGGCGCTCACGATGGCCCTACCCGGTCCGATCCTCAAAAATCGTACGCTTGTTGTGCTGCCGGGCCCGAAGGCTGGTGTGAGAATTTTGAACGCTCACACGACATTTTATGCGTTCTTTGCGGATGGGGCAGGCGCGAGCCTGGAGTTGTTGCGCGCGAAGCCACGCAAGAACGACCGGATTGTAGAGGGCATTGAATCCTGGCTGGCGGGTAAGCCGGGCGAATTACGGTCTGCCCTGCCCGTCAAGCGCTCCCAACTTGCTCCTGGCCTGTTCAAGATCGAACTGGCACAGCCGCTTGCTCCCGGTGAATATGCCTTCGGAGAAATTGACCAGAATAAGCTTAACCTTGAAGTCTGGGACTTCGGCGTCGATTCCCCGAACACCAAACCTCAGTAAGAATGTCTTCTGGTTTCTAGTTTCTGATTTCTGGTTTTTGGTTCTCAGGCTGCCGCTTCTTCGCCTTTCAGTTGGTCCAACGGAACCAGAGCGGGCCTGAGCCCTGCTTGCGCCATCACCCAATAGATAACAAACCCGACGACAAAGGAAAAAAGCACTGCGGGACGATCCCCCTTGATCCAGGAGGCAGGGACACCGGGAATATAGTTCAAAATCCCCACAACAAAGCCCACCGCCCACGCGACGTATCCCGCCCAGTTGATGCCTTTGCGCGGGCCGGACCACTTCTTCCCTGCCAACAGGTAATCAGCGGCCATGGCACCGCAGATGGGTCCGAAAGAAGCTCCCACGATGGTGAAGAATGTGACCAGGTTTTGGGCCACGCCGGTGATGGCCAACAGCACGCCAACCGTGACGCCAATGACAGTGGAAACGCTGCGCGGAACGCGCGGTATCATCGTGGCGAAGCTATTGGAAGCAATGAACGTGCAAAAGCACGTCGGTGCAATGGATGCTATCGCAAACAGGAAAAACATTATCGGCGCGAGGCCGCCCACGGCGGAAATGGCCGCTTGGTATTCATAATTCGGCGCTCCACCTGCCTTGCCGATGTGGCCCGCCACGGAAAGCAGGGGCAATCCTCCAGCCACAATGATGGCCGCGGTAATGCCGGTGAGCCCGCCGAGCGCAATGTCCCGCCGGTTTCGATTATTCATGCCGAAGTCTGTGCCCGCCGCGCCCGCCGTGGCGAAGAACCCAATTACAAAGGTAAGGACCTCGAGAAATCCCGCCACCGGGTCGTGGTGCTCCGGCTTAAAGTGGGCAATGCCGCCTTTATTGGCCCAAAAGACGATGATAATCATGATGAGCGGCACCCAGTTAAGGAACTGAGCGATCCGCGCTACGTAGCGGATGCCTTTTATGGCAACCCAGGCGAGACCATAGGCCCAAATCAAGGCAATCACGGTGAAGAGCGCCTTCGATTGATCGTGTAACCCGTTCATGATGTAGTCGGTGGCAAAATACGTCGAGACGGCAAACCAACCGAGCTGCAATAAGCCCATCAGCAGGCCCGGCATGAAGTAGCCGCCCGTCGAGCCAAAAGTGGAAGTGCCGACGATGTAAAGCGTTCGGCCCGTCTGCATTCCCAACATGCCAGGAACGTAATAGTACAGAGCAAAACAAAGCAGGCCCGCCACCACCAGCCCCAGAAGGCAAACCCCGGGATCCGCCAGGGTGATGGTAGGGACGGCAATTTCCACGTAGAACGCTACCCATAGAAAAATGCCGGCGTATGAAGGGAAGGTGTTCTTGTACCAGGGAGCCCGGTTCGAGCGCGGGTTAGGAATAGAAGATTTCACGTAGCCCGGCAGGGAGGAAGCCATGCGTTGCTCCTTAAAACGGCTTGAAGTAAGTGCGACGAAAGCATAGAACGGAACGCTGCAAGATACAAGCCATAGGAAAAGTCCGATATAATCGAGCCATGCGTCTCTCAACGAAGTTTACTTACGAGGATTTGCAGTCTATTCCCCAGGATCGCAATCGCTATGAGATCATTGACGGAGACCTCCTTGTGAGCCCAGCCCCTGTTCCTTATCATCAAATAATCCTCGGTAACCTTTATCGAAACCTCTCAGCGTGGATTGAACAGCACGGGCTCGGCGAAATTCTTTTTGCGCCCGTCAATGTGGTGTTCAGTCAGTCCACCGTTCTCGAGCCAGACCTTATCTTTGTCTCGCGCGATCGGCTTTCCATTATTGGAGAAAAGAATATCGGCGGGCCGCCCGACCTTGTCGTAGAGATACTTTCTGAATCCACCGCCCATGTGGATAGGGGAATAAAGCTTAAGCAGTACGCGCTTTCCGGGGTAAAGGAATATTGGATGCTCGACCCTGAAAGCAAAACGGCCGAGGTCTATCGGGCGGAGGAAAATGCCTACCAATTAGTCGGCCATTATATCGAAGGCAAAAGCCTCAGCTCGCCGCTCTTTCCAGGATTTGCCCTGCCTGTTGTGACCCTGTTCGAAACCACGCTCTGACCAGCACGAGGCAATGGTCTAGGTTGGATAGATGGCAGCCAAGACGAGTTCGTATTTTGAATTCGTCGTCGCTCTGAGAGAGGAAATGCCCACGGCGAGGCATAATAGCCCTCCCGGGGCTACCGCTGCCGACTTATGTCCTTACGTATAACCAAGCGCAGCCTTTGCTGACGCTGATTTAGTTGCCAATGGGGGAATCCGAAGAGGATGCTGTAGTCGTATTGTTAACCCTGATGACGAAACTCTGGTCGGTGTAGTAATAGGCGTTGCCGGTGACGCCGGCCTCACTGGGATTCGCGTTTAACGTAAACGCCTGGTAGAACCCCTGAGAGTCCTGAGAGCCAGCGGCATAGACAAAGCTATAGCCGCTTTTCGTTCCTGCTGCAAGGTAGCCGTCAATTAAGTCTGCGGCTGCGGGAGTGGGGTCACCGCCTCCTGAAGGTGGTCCCAAAACGGCGAGCGAGCTGGAATACCCCTCGTCATACATCGTAAGGTACGTGACTTCAGACGAGTTAATGCCCTCACAGCTTGCGACGGCGGACGACTGATTGGCGGCAATCCGACTTTTCAGAAGATTGGGAATGGCAATCGCCGCAATAATCAGGATGATGGCGACAACAATCAAGAGTTCAATCAACGAAAACCCGTTACTCTTTGCGCGCACTTCCATTCACCTCACGGGTTCCGGCAAGAGAGCCTGATCCAAGCCCTCCAGCTTCAACTAAGCGACCCGTAACACTGCAAGACGGATACCATCAAAGCTCTGGTCTGCTCCGATCTGGCTCCCTGAAAACACATTGATTCGTCTGGACTTTCACGGAAGGCACATGCTGAGGTTGAGAAGGTAACCATTTACGACAATTATTGTCACCACGAAGTGACGTGACCGGGCACATTAGAAAAATGAAATTTTCCAGGTTGTTGAAAAGGTCCGGAAGAGTGCCTGAGTGAAGAATCCCAACCGAGCAATCAGCTCTCAGCATTCACCTCTCAGCGACTGTCTTTTCCCCAAGTTTCTCTGCTGACCGCTGAGAGCTGATTGCGGAAAGCTAAAAACAAGAGAATTTGGATATTGCGTGTATGGTTGCTATGCTTTCCATATGTCGGGCACAAGCCGGAAGATAGTTCGGGAAACTTCGCTCGAGAAAATCTTGGGCCCGGGGGGATGGCTCGCGCGCTATCACCCGCATTACGAATGTCGAAACGCGCAGCTCGAGATGGCGGAAGAAGTGGAGGCAGCGCTTGAAAACGGGCGTCACCTGATTGCGGAGGCAGGCACCGGCACCGGGAAAACGCTGGCCTATCTGGTGCCCATTCTGCGCAGCGGGCAGCGGGTGGTGATCTCGACCGGAACCAAGAATCTTCAGGAGCAGTTGTTCTTTAAAGACATTCCTTTTCTGAAGAAACTCGCGCCAAACCTTCGGGCCACGCTGATGAAAGGTCGCCAAAACTATCTATGTCGCCAGAAGCTTGCCGATCTTGAAAAGCAGCCTGCGCTGAGCGGCATGGAGGATCTCAGAGAATATGCTCGCATCCGCGATTGGGAGCCACGCACCCAGACCGGCGACCGCGCCGAACTCGAAGACCTGCAGGAAGGAAGCGAGCTGTGGCGACGGATCGACGCTCGCCGCGAAACCTGCACGGGGCAGAAATGTCCACAATTCAGCCGGTGTTTCATCACCTGGATGCATCAGCGCGCCGGGGAGTCGAACCTCATTATCGTGAATCATCATTTGTTTTTTGCGGACCTCGCGCTTCGAGACGCGGCAGTTGGCAGTCTGCTTCCGGAGTATCAAGCCGTCGTCTTTGACGAAGCGCATCAGATTGAAGACGTGGCCACGCAATACTTCGGGATCCAGGTGAGCAACTATCGTGTGGAGGAACTTGTCCGGGATACGGAAGCTGCGGCACGACTCAAGGGCCTGCGCCTCCCGGACCTTTCTACCGCGCTCGCAGAGTTGCGCCGACGTTCGGAGCTTTTTTTTGAACTTTTTCCTTCTTCTGAAAAACGCTCCAGCTTTGAGAATCGCACGGAATTTCTGGAGCACCATCGCGGCGACTTCTCCTCCCTCCTCAATGCCTTCGTCCGGCTCGAAACGGAGCTGCGTCGAGCTAAAGACCACCCGGAGGAGTTTCTAAACCTTGCCGCTCGGGCCGATGAGTTGCGCCAGAGTTTCGAACAGGTCCTTGAGGGCCGCGAAAAGAATCGGGTTTATTGGTGGGAACGCCGCGGGCGCGGCGTGTTTCTGGAGGCAACGCCGATCGATGTTTCTTCCATGCTTCGCGAGCGGCTGTTTGACCGCGTCCCGACCGTAGTTCTGACCTCTGCGACCCTGGCGGTGGCGGGCAATTTCACTTATCTGAAAACGCGGCTCGGAATCGAAAACGCGAAGGAAAAGATCTTTGCCTCGCATTTTAATTTTCAAGAACAAGCCCTGCTGTACACTCCGGCGCACTTACCCGATCCCCGCGACCCGAATTTCCCTCGACGCGCAGCCGCCGAAGTGCTGGAGATTTTAAAGGCCACCCGAGGCCGGGCTTTCGTATTGTTCACCTCCTACGCCCAGATGCGCGATATGTACGAGCGCGTGCGTCCCCAGATCCGCTATGCTTCGTTGATCCAGGGAAGCGCGCCGGCGCCGGCCTTGCTGAAGAAATTCCGCTCGACCCCGCACGCCATCCTGTTCGCCACCAGCTCCTTCTGGCAGGGCGTCGACGTGCAAGGACAACAATTGAGCGCGGTCATTATTGACCGTCTTCCTTTCGCGGTGCCATCGGACCCGGTGGTGGCGGCGCGGATTCGCCAGATCAACGAGGAGGGTGGTAACGCTTTCGGCGAATACCAGATTCCGGAAGCGGTCATTGCCCTCAAGCAGGGCTTTGGACGGCTGATTCGCAGCGAGACGGACCACGGCTTGCTGGCGATACTCGACAACCGCCTCGTCCGGATGCCATACGGCAAAGTGTTTTTCGAAAGCCTGCCGGGTTATCGCCAGACGAACCGGCTGGATGAAGTGAAGGCTTTCATGCAAGAATACTGAGAAACAGTGATAGGTGACGTGTGACGAGTTAGAAAGGCGGAGCTGGGAATTGGGTACTCATTAAGAATTATGGGCTATGAATCACGGTAGCTTGGAAAGCTCATGGTTTGCCAGCGGCATTTACCATTCATAATTCCACACTTGCGTGGTGGCTGCGCCCTTCACTCATCACGGGTCACCCGTCACTGTCTTTAAAGGAGTTTCATGTTCGAGGTTTCCGTCGAATATTCTTTTTCCGCCGGACACGCGCTTCGGAATTACAAGGGCAAGTGCGAGAACGTGCACGGGCACAACTACCGCGTCCGGGTCAGCGTGGCCGGCGAAAAGCTAAACGGCGCCGGTCTGCTGGTGGACTTTTCGGAGCTGAAGAGTAGCTTGCGGACGCTAGTCGAGCAGCTGGACCATCAATTTTTGAACGAGCTAAGGCCCTTTGACAAAATCAACCCGTCGGCGGAAAATCTGGCAAAGTATATCAGCGATGGGATGGGCGCGGAGTTTCAAAACAAGGATTTCCAGCTTCGGGAGGTAACGGTTTGGGAAACGGATGCCACTTCCGTGACGTACCGGCCCGCCGGGACCTGAGCGTAGCCTGGTAATGCGACGACCAAAGGGAACGTCATTCTGAGGGAGCCGCTTCGCTCCTCGGCACATCGTTCAGGACCGTTTGAAGTGAAGCGACGGACCCCAATGACAGGGTCCGGAGCCTTGCAAAATAAACAGGAATTTGCGACCTTGCACTGTGGCGGCTACCCTAATGGTTCTCGCTATGAGGAGTCATCTTCCGTCATACTCGCACGATTAAGAATTACCGTCACAACCATTTCTGCAGGAAAGGTGGGGCGCAGCCGGATCGGGAACACCGGGAAGCCGATGGCCGGAGCCCCGCCTCTTTAATGCCTGCGCGAAGAGGAGTGTTCATCGGGAATGAGCTTTCGTTCATTATTCAGCATGTTCTCTTCTGACCTCGCCATCGATCTGGGCACGGCGAATTCTCTGGTGTACGCCCGCGGCAAAGGAATTGTGGTGAACGAGCCTTCCATCGTCGCCATTAACAAACTGACTGGCGATATTGAAGCAGTCGGGCGAGAGGCCAAGGAGATGTTAGGCCGAACACCGGGGAACATTGTAGCGATTCGTCCTCTGAAGGACGGGGTGATCGCCGACTTCAAGGTAACGGAGAAGATGCTGAACTACTTCATTCAGAAGGCGCACAATCGCAAGATGTTTGTACATCCGCGGATCGTGATCGGAGTGCCCTCGGAAATTACCCAGGTGGAGAAGCGAGCGGTGCAGGATTCAGCGATGCGGGCCAAAGCCAGCGAAGTGTTCCTGGTGGAACAGGCCATGATGGCCGCCATCGGCGCGGGCTTGCCCATCACCGAGCCTTCCGGCAGCATGATTGTGGATATTGGCGGTGGCACGACGGATATTGCGGTGATTTCGCTCTCCGGCATTGTCTACAGCCGCTCCGTTCGCGTGGCCGGCAATGAAATGGATGAAGCGATCACCGCTTTCTTGAAGCGCAAATATAACCTGCTGATTGGCGAGCGGACGGCAGAGCAGATCAAGATCGAGCTGGGATCAGCCTTCCCGCTGGAAAAGCCTCTTGCGACGGAGATTAAAGGCCGACACCTCCTGGAGGGCATCCCGAAGACCGTCACCATTGACGACACCGAAATCCGCGACGCTCTCTCGGAGTGTGTTGCCACGATCCTGAATGCAATCCGAGTGGCTCTAGAGCGTACCCCGCCCGAGCTTTCGGCCGACATTTCCGATCGAGGGATCGTACTTACCGGCGGCGGCGCCCTGATCAAGAACCTCGATAAGCGCATCCGGGAAGAGACCGGCCTGCCGGTTTCTATTGCCGAGGATCCGCTGGCCTCTGTCGTTTTGGGCACAGGAAGGATGTTGACTGATTTCAGCCTTCTGCGCCGGGTGGCTATCGAGTGAAGGCGGAAAGGCAGTGACCCGTGATGAGTCATAAGTGAAAAGGAAGCATTCAGCGCTCAGCATTCAGCGCTCAGCCATCAGCTTTCAGCGGGTAGTTGGGATGAATTTGTCCCGTTCGCTTCGCTCAAGGCATGCCTTTCAATTCGTCGAGGGTTTTGTGTTTTCCAGGGAAGAGCCCACGGCGAGAAAAAATGCTCGCCGTGGCGACCACTTCGTGATTGCTGATTGCTGAACGCTCGTTCGCCACTTTTCACTCGTCACGATTGAGACCATGCTGGAAGTTAACTCGCCCGAGACTCCGCAACCACGTTCGCCGCGAGTCCCGGAAGCGCCGGAGCTGGTGCACGCCTTTATCAACCGTCACATTCCTTTTTTCATTCTTGTGGCGGTTCTGCTGGGGCAACTGATCTTCCTGGCTTTCCAGGTGACGCGCAAGCATAACGTTCGCTTGATCAAGTTGTGGGCCGTAGCCGCTTTCGATCCTTTTGAGCGTTCCCTACGCGGCCTGACGGACGCCACGGCAGTCGCTGTACACACCTACGACAACCTCGGGCGAGCCCAGCGGGAGAATAAAGACCTTCGTCAGCAGCTTGCTGCTGCGCGCGCGAAAGTTCTGGAACTTTCTGAAGAGGGAGTGGAGAATGCGCGCCTCAAAGCTCTGCTGGGTCTCAGCAGCCGCCTTCCCCTTCGTACGGTTGCGGCCACCGTGATTGCCGCCAGCCCTGGCACGAGCTCTGCCGTCTTTATCGACAAAGGAACAGATGATGGGTTGGTAACGGACCTGCCCGTGATGACACCGGAGGGAATTGCCGGCAAGACGATTGCTGTTTTTCCGCACACGGCACAGGTGCTTCTCATCACCGACCTCTCCAGCGGGGCAGGATGCATGATCGAAAAGACCCAAGCGGAAGGCGTGCTAAAAGGCGACGGTGACGGCCTCTGCCGTCTCGCATATATTATGAACGAAGAGGCCGTCGCACCCGGTGATGCCGTCGTCACTTCCGGGCTAGACCAGATTTATCCCAAAGGGTTGCTGGTGGGCAGAGTGGTGAAGGTCACCGACGGAAACATTTACAAGAATATCACTGTTAAGCCGGAAGCGGCGCTCGACCGCTTGGGGAATGTGCTGGTCGTGCTCAAGCCTTTTACAGCCGCAAAGTTGCCTTCCAGCTCCGATGACCGTCGCCAAGAGGAATCTCAAACGCCTATCAGCAATCAGCGACCGGCACTCAGTCATCGGTAAGCGGTAAAAGAGACGGTGTGAAGGCTGCATTTGTACGGCAATGTCCTCATCGCCGACTTTTGCTTTTCGAGAGCTTCGGCGATGAGGATATCAACGCACCAGAGCATCGTCCGGCCTTTTTACTCATTCTCAAAGCCACGGTCAGAAAACGCCGAGCGTGGCTACCCTTGCGCTGTGCGTGGATATCGTGCTTATGGCCAAGCCCGCAGATCGCACGATCGCCGTTTACCGCTTCCATCCAGCGGCGTTTGTGGTCAGTCTTTTTCTGGCAGTCCTGCTCCAGATTTCTCTTCCCGTCAAGCTTCCTCTGGCGCGACTTTTTGACTTTCCCTTGATATTAACCATCTACTTTGCTTCCATCCGGCGCAACAAAGTTTTTGGCGTAGGTCTCGGCACGGGGCTGGGCCTGGTACAGGATGCGCTTTCCCACGGTCTCATCGGGATGTTTGGTATCGCGAAAGCCCTGGCAGGCTACTTTTCAGCCTGGGCGAGCATAAAGATCAATATGGAGCAACTCGGGGCGCGTTACATCCTGACCGGAATTCTGGTTTTCGGCCACAGCGTGGTGCTCCTGGGGCTGC
>JASHTR010000482.1 GCA_030040455.1 Terriglobia bacterium
CCATTCGTAATCCTCAGCCGCTTTCAACCCAACCCGCAGGCTGCTGAGCCATTCCCGGCCCTGATAGGAGAGTTCCAGGTGGCGGCGGTCTGCGGAAACCGCGGCTTCCCAGAAATTGTTTGCCGCCAAGGCGGCATCTTGGTCTGAACTGGCGGACTGCCCGTCGGCAGCGCGGGGTATAAAGGCTCCGGCAGCCAAGGAGGCTGCGGTTGATCCAGCCCCGCGCATGAACTTCCGCCGCGTCATGGGATCTTTACCGGGCAATTCCAAGCTCCTTATCGCAACAGACGTGACCGGCGTTGAAACGACGGTTATTTAGTATATGATATCATACCTTAAAAGGAGGAGAGAATCATGTCCTTGGTGCTTGGGATCGACGTTGGCTCTTCATCGGCCAAGGTGGGTTTATTCGGGTTGGATGGTCGCCCCATTTCAATTTGCTCGCGCTCTTATCCCACCCAGGAACCTCGTCCCGGATTCAAGGAACAAGATCCGGAGCTTTGGTGGAAAGCTGTGGTTGAGGGAATCGGGGCGGTTACCCAGAACGTTTCCGCCAAGGAAATCCTGGCATTAGGCGCGAGCGGGCATATCTCCAGTCTTACGTTTGTTGATTCGTCGGGGAAGCCCATCCGGCCCGCTATCTCATTTCAGGATCACCGGGCGGTGGCCGAGGTCAATGCGCTCTCCCGCCGGATCGGTCGCGAGCGTCTGGAAGCATACCTGGGAATCGATTTACCGCCTGCTGCGACGTGGCCGTTGCCTCGCCTCCTGTGGCTGAAGAAGCACGAGCCGTCCACACTCGACGACGCACACCGCTTCCTGCAGGCGAAAGATTTCGTCAACCTTCGCTTAACGGGAGAATTCGCTACGGACGTTTCGAGTAACAAAGGCATGACGGACTTCGCCACGGGTCGATTCGCGGCGCCACTATTCTCGGCGCTCGATCTGCCAGGCCATTTGTTCCCCCCAGTCTTCCGTCCCGAGGAAGTCCTCGGCCAGATTTCCAGGCAGGCAGCCTCTGAAACCGGGTTGCCGGCTGGATTGCCGGTAGTGGCGGGGTGGAACGATCTGAACGCGAGTGCGTTGGGCAGCGGTGTGGTTGATGAAGGCGACGTGTTTAACATCAGCGGGACCAGCGAACACATTGGAGTGGTGACGGCTTCCCGGCAGAACGGTCCAGGTTTGATTTGCGCTCCGTTTCTTCCGGGAAGGAACCTCCTTTACGGCGTCACCTGCGCCGGTGGAGGCTCGCTGGCCTGGTTTGCCAAGGCCTTCGGGCGCGAGATTAAAGAGTTACTCGCATTGGCGGAAAGCGCCCCGCTCGGGTCGGACTTGTTGTATTTCCTTCCTTATATCGAAGGCGAGCGCTCACCCGCATGGGATGCGAGCGCTGAGGGAACCTTCTGCGGCATCCGAAGCTTGCATGGCATGGGACATTTCGTGAGAGCCATTCTGGAAGGCGTCGCTTACAGTCTCCTGGAGGTGTTCGAATTGGTGGAGCGCGCCGCGGAGGTCATCCACGACCCTCTCCTTATTTCGGGAGGAACGGCGAGGGTTCGCCTTTGGAACCAGATCAAGGCCGATGTGATCGGGCGGACGGTGGCTACCGCCGAGAACCCCGACACGGGAGCGCTGGGCGCCGCCATGCTGGCCGCTGTCGCGGCCGGGCGTTATCCAAGTTGCGAAGCTGCCGCGCGGGGGATGGCCAGCACGGGCGAGCAAACCCTCGCCGTTTCCGCCTCGACGGCGCAATATCGGGAGCTTTACTCCCTTTACCGTCGGCTTTATCCAAACCTGCGCAACTGGTTTGAACAGGTTTATGAAACGCGAAACCACTTGAGGAGGCGGTGATGACGGAGAAGCACGCTGTCGTTTTTGGCGCAGGGAAGATCGCGCGTGGGTTCATCGCTCATCTTCTCGCACTCTCGGGCTATGAAATCGTGTTTGTCGAGAAGTCGGCCGAACTCATCCTATTGCTGCGACAAAGAGGACGGTACAAGGTCCACGTGATGGGGGCGCCGGAGAAGAGCATCTGCATTGGGAGCTTCGCGGTCATCTCATCCGAGGATGAAAGCCGCGTGGCCAGGGAAGTGGCAGAGGCTTCAGTGATTTTCGTCTCCATTGGCGGACCGAATCTGCCACAAATCGCGCCCTTGCTGGCGAAGGGGATCCTGTTGGCCGCGACGGAGGGCCGAACCGCGCCCCTCAACATCATCTTGTGCGAAAACTACTTTCAGCCGGGCGCATGGTTGCGCCGGATGGTTCGAGAGCAGCTTAATCCCAAAGCAAAGGACTGGTTCCAGCGGCAGGTAGGGATTGTCGAGACGATGGTCCTTCGATCTTCGGTTGAGCCGACGGGAGAGATGAAGGCTGAGGATCCTTTAAGCGTGAAGGTGCAGGATATGTGGGAAATGCCGGCGGACCAGGAAGCGTTTGTGGGTCCCGTTCCACCGATCCACGGCTTGGTTCCTCGGGAAAAATTCCATGCGGCGCTGACGAGGAAGCTGTACACGTACAACGCGATCAACGCGGTGTTTGCCTATCACGGCTACCTGAAGGGGTACAAGCTTCTTAGCGACGCCGCAAACGACCATGACCTCATTCAAGAGGCAGAGGCATGCAGCCACGAAGCCGGGGAGGCTCTCTGCAAGCGGTTCGGGTTTGATCCTGAGGAGCAAGAGCAGTTTGCGAAATCTGCCATTGCGAAGTACCAGAAACGAGAAATTGTGGACCCTATCGAGCGCAACGCCCGAGACCCGATCAGAAAGCTGAACCGGAATGACCGACTTGTGGGGCCAGCATGCCTCGCCCTGGAAGAGGGAATTCAGCCGGCGGCTCTGAGCCGCGCGATCGCCGCCGCGCTTCTCTACGACAGCCCTGCTGACCCGGCAGCGAAGAAGATTCAGACGCTCATTCAGACGACGGGTCTGGCCGCTGCACTCACCGAGATCTGCGGGATTAGCGAATATGGCGAGCTCATGGAAATGATCCGAAAGGCCTATGACCCGTTGCGGGAGCAGCCGCGCAGCGCGGCAGAGCCGCAATCAGAGGGAATGTCATTTTGAGCAGGCGCGCCGAGCGAGGCATCCCTGCATTTGTACTGTAAAGCGGCATCCGGGGATTCTTCGCATCGCTCAGGAATGGCGTGCTTCGAAAGACCCTTTCAATCCGTCGGCGGCGCAAAACACTAACCTTGCCCTCAATCCTTAATCTACCGTTACAGCACGCTTGGGCTAAGCCAAATCGATTGCGATCACTTCATGGTCGAGAAC
>JASHTR010000483.1 GCA_030040455.1 Terriglobia bacterium
AAAACGCGGCACATTAAAAACGGGGTGGTAAGGCGTCGGCAACCGGCACAGGACAAACAGCCCAACCACGCAGGAAACGGCCGCGCACAGAATAGTGAGCTCAAAGGTGATAGGGATAAAAGCCGGCCAGCTATCAAAAGGCTTGCCTCCGATATCAAGAGGAAAGCCCATCGCGTTCGGGTAATACTGGAGAAAAAAACCTCCGCAGCAGCCGATGAGGCCGCCAACTAAAACAATGATCGGAAGCCCGGTTCGCGGAAAGCCAACCGCTTCTGAGAGGCCTTCCACCGGGAACGGGGAGTAGGCGTCTACCTGGCGGTAGCCGGCATCGCGCGTCCGATGCGCCGCCTCCAGCAGATCCTTCGTATTATCGAATTCGGCCATCACGCCGTAAACAGGTTGTTTCGCCATTACTCCGTCACCGCCGCTTCAATCACCCCCGCCTCTTCCGCCGTGGTGTGGACGAGATGCCGCATCTCAAAGATCGAGATCGAGGGTAGGAACCGCGCGAACAGATAGAACAGGCAGAAGAACAATCCAAGGGAGCCAAACAAAACCTCCCAGTCCGTCGGCGTGGGATAGAACATGCCCCACGACGAAGGCAAGAAGTCCCTGTGCAAGCTTTCGACAATGATAACGAAGCGCTCCAGCCACATTCCGACTTGCGCCACCGTCGCGACCAGGAATAGAGCTACGGTGTTGGTGCGAACCTTGTAGGACCACAGAAACGTCATCGGGATAAAGATATTGCACGTCAGCAACGCCCAATAAACGATGTCGTAGGGGCCGTAAAGCCGGTTCAGCATCATGTAGCGCTCGAACTTGTCAGCGCTGTAGAAGGCAAAGAAGGTTTCCATCACGTAGCTGTAAGCCACGATCATGCCGGTCGCGAGCAGCAGCTTGCCACAATTGTTCAGATGGCGGATGGTGATGAAATCCTCCAGGTGATACCACTTGCGCAGCGGGATGGCCAGCATGATAACCATTGCGAAGCCGGAATAGATGGCGCCCGCAACGAAGTAAGGCGGAAAGATGGTGCTGTGCCATCCCGGAACGATGGCAATGGTAAAGTCGAAGCTCACCACCGTATGGACGGAAACCACCAAGGGCGTTGCGATGCCCGCAAGCAGGAGCGACGCCCATTCATGGCGCTTCCAATGCCGGGCCGAGCCACGCCAGCCGACAGATAAGAAGCCGTAAACCACCTTCCGGGCCACAGTCCGGGCACGGTCGCGGAGGGTGGCGAGGTCCGGAATCAATCCCACGTACCAGAACAGCAGCGAGACCGTGAAATACGTCGAGACGGCAAACACGTCCCAGACCAGCGGGCTTCGGAATTGCGGCCACACGCCCATGGTGTCCGGATAGGGAAACAACCAGTAGAAGAGCCATGGCCGGCCCATGTGCACAAAGGGGAACATGCCCGCGCACATTACCGCGAAAATTGTCATCGCCTCAGCGAAGCGATTGACGGACGTTCTCCACTTCTGATGCATCAGGAGCAAGAAGGCGGAAATCAGCGTGCCCGCGTGCCCGATTCCAATCCACCACACAAAACTGGTGATGGCGAAAGCCCAGGCGACCGGAATGTTGATGCCGAACTCGCCGACGCCGATGGCAAACAAAAAGGTGAGCCCATAATTCAGTATCAGGAAGAGGATAAAGGCGATTCCAAACCCGATCCACCACCCCTTGCGCGTCCTATCAAGGACCACGCCGGCAATCCGGCGGGTGACGGAAGCATAACTGTGCCCGGGGGCAATCCAGGGACTGCCCGGCTCAACGAATGCTGGCTTTTCTTCCTCGATGATGGGATCGACGGGATCCATCTACGACTCCTTGAGCTCAGGGTTGGGATTCCACAGCTTGGCCAGATAGGTCGTCCTCGGCCGCGTATTCAGCTCTTCTAACAAGCCATATTGGTGCGATTGTGCCTTCCGCTTCGAAACCCTGCTGTTGGGATCGAGGACATCCCCAAACACAATTGCATCCGTGGGGCAAGTCTGCTGGCAAGCCGTCAGAATCTCGCCATCCTTGAGTTTCCGGCCCGATTCTTCGGCATAAATCTCGTGATAGCGGATGCGCTGAATGCAGTAAGTGCACTTCTCCATCACTCCGCGACTGCGCACGGTGACGCGCGGGTTGTTCAAGGGATAAAGGCTGGGCGTGTTCCAATCGGAATAGAGGTAGAAATTGAAGCGTCGGACCTTGTAGGGGCAGTTATTCGAGCAATAGCGCGTGCCCACGCAGCGGTTATAAATCTGCTCATTGATCCCTTGCGGCCCGGTTACCGTGGCGCCCACCGGACAGACATATTCGCACGGAGCGTTTTCACATTGCATGCAGGTGACGGTTTCGTTGTAAATCTCCGGCTCATCCAGGCCGCCACGATAATACGTGTCCACCCGAATCCACTGCATCTCGCGCCCGCGGGCCACCTGGTCCTTACCCACCACCGCAATATTGTTTTCCGCCTGGCAGGCAATGATGCAGGCGTTGCAGCCGATGCAGGAAGTCAAGTCAATCGACATGCCCCACTGCGGTCCCTTCTTAAAATCATAGGGAGAAGGGAGGCTGGGGTACAAGGACTGCGCGTTCGTTGTCATATCCGGCGGGTCCTTGGCAAAGTCCGGATTCTGGCGGTATTCAGCCAGCGTCCCTACTCGCATCACATTACGCTTAAAGGCAGCGATGCTCTCGATCTCTTTCCCATTGAAGCCGCTCCCCATCACATGATGGTGCTGGGTGACAACCAACTCATATCGTTCACCGGTCCGGGCAACGTCAAGCCCCGCGCCAAACCACGGATTGCCGGATGTGCGGATGGAGTATGCGTTGAACCCG
>JASHTR010000484.1 GCA_030040455.1 Terriglobia bacterium
TGATCACGCTGAAGACGCTGGTGGACGAGTTTTCAAGCTTTGCGCGCTTCCCCGTTTCGGCGCCGGTGCCTTCCGATTTGAACCGTATTATCGAAAACGCCCTCGGCGTTTTCGACGGGCGTCTCTCGAAAATCACCATTCATCGCGATCTCCGCGCCGGCCTCCCCGTCGTACGCGCGGACCCGGACCAGATGAAACGCGCGGTGGTCAACCTCATCGACAATGCTGCTGAGGCAATTGAAAACTGCACCCTCAGAGAGATTTGGGTCCGCACACGCCTTGACGTGGACCGCGAAGTGGTCATCCTGACGGTTGCCGACAGCGGACCGGGCGTCTCTCCGGAAGCGAAGGAACGTCTTTTCCTCCCCTACTTCTCCACCAAGCAGCGCGGCACGGGGCTGGGGCTCGCCATCGTCAGCCGGATTATTTCCGAACACAACGGAAGTATCCGCGTCGAGGAGAACCAGCCGATCGGCGCCCAGTTTATTATTGAATTGCCGGTGGAGCTGGCAGCGGTCGCGAGCCCCGGTTAGCCCGGTGAGTTGAACGGCTGGGCTTAAAGTGCGGCGAAGCCGCTGCTTTTGGCTAGAGATATAGAGATACCCACCATGCCCTCCCGCCATTCCGTTCTGATTGTTGACGATGAGGACGGCATCCGCCAGTCGCTGGTCAACGTCCTCCAGGACGAAGGCTACACGGCGGAGGCTGTTGCGAGGGGAGAAGACTGCCTTGCGGCGCTGGCGTCGAAAAAGTTCGATCTCGTCATGCTGGACGTCTGGCTACCGGGAATGGACGGCCTCGAGACGCTTAAAAGAATCCAGGCGATGGAAAGCTCTCCCCCCGTCATCATGATTTCAGGTCACGGAACCATTGAAACGGCGGTGCGCGCCACAAAAATGGGAGCGTTTGATTTTATCGAAAAGCCTCTTTCCATTGAAAAGACCTTGCTCACCCTCCAGCACGCCGTCGAGCAACAGAGCCTGGCTGCGCAAAACCGCGAGTTGCAGGCTGAGCTGTACGGATCCTGCCGCATCCTGGGAGACAGTATTCCCATGAAGGCGCTGCGGCAGCAAATCGCCCTGGCTGCGCCGACCGTAGGGCGGGTGCTGATTTACGGTGAAAGCGGCGTCGGCAAAGAGTTGGTTGCCCACGCTCTGCATCAGGCTGGAACGCGCGCGGACCGGCCTTTTGTAGAAGTCAACTGCGCCGCCATCCCGGAGGAGTTGATTGAAAGCGAGCTCTTCGGTCACGTGAAAGGCTCCTTCACCGGCGCGGTGGAAGACAAAGTGGGCAAGTTTGAGCAAGCAGACACTGGCACCCTATTCCTCGACGAAGTGGGTGATATGAGCCTTCGGACACAGTCCAAAGTGCTGCGTGTCATCGAAGAGCAGCGCTTTGCGCCGGTAGGCTCGAGAAAGAACCTGAGCGTCGATGTGCGCGTTATCGCCGCCACCAATAAGGATCTTCAGACCGAGATTGGGAAAGGCAGCTTTCGCGAAGATCTCTTTTATCGGCTGAACGTGATCCCGTTTTATGTTCCTGCATTGCGGGAGCACACCGAGGATGTCCCCGCGCTCGCCGGCTATTTCCTCTCTGAATTCGCCCGCACCTACGGGCGCCGCCCCAAGCAGTTTCTGGACGCGGCCATGGAATGCCTGCTGCGGTATCGCTGGCCGGGCAACGTGCGCGAGCTGCGAAATCTCGTGGAACGCCTCGTCATTATGGTGCCCGGAGGGCGCATTGAGCGACGGCATCTTCCTCCTGCCTTGCAGCACGATTCCGCCCATGCCCGGGCATCAACTTCGCCCGGAACGGGAAAACCAAACGGCGGCTTTTACGAAGCCCGCTCCGCTTATGAACGCGATTACATTTTGCGCAAGCTCGGGGAAAACCAGGGTAATGTGAGTCGCACGGCCGAAGCGCTTGGCCTCGAGCGCAGCCACCTTTACCGCAAGATGAAGGCCCTCGGCATCGCGAGCGAGTAGCAGACGCGCGCATTCCTGCGACTTGCCCCCTGAATCTGGGAAAAAACCGCCGACCTTCTATAGCGGCGGAGGGTCGCGCGACACCCTACCAGTAATCCAGCCCCGCAACCACGGCGCGGTTGTTCCGCCAATGCGGTTCGACAGTGGCATGAAGCTCAAGGTAAACCTGGGGAGGAAAAATCGGCTCGAGGTCCCGCCGCGCCTCGACGCCAATCTGTTTGATTCTTGCGCCATCCGCCCCAATGATGATGGGTTTCTGCGATTCCCTCTCGACCACGATCGAGGCGCGAATGCGCGTCAGCCGCTCCGATTCCGTAAATTCCTCGATGAGGACCGCGGTAACGTAGGGCAGCTCCTGCTGGGTGTGTAAGATCACCTTTTCGCGGATCAGTTCAGCGGCGAGAAAACGCTTCGGTTGATCGGTGTGACAATCGGCGGGGAAGAGCGGCTCGCCCACCGGCAAGCGGTCCATGACCGCCTGGGTTAGTTCCTCCATTCCGTCGCCCTTCAGGGCCGAAACAGGAACAATCTCTTCGAACCCGTAGAGCTTTGCATAACGGTCCATGATCGGGAGAAGCCTTATTTTGCGGATGACATCGATCTTGTTTAGGATGAGGATGACGCGCGCCTGGCGCTGCCTCAGGAAATCGATGGTAAAGCGGTCGCCGTGCCCGAAACTGGCTGCGGAGTCCACAACCAAAAGCGCCAGGTCGCAGTCTTTCAGCGCCTCCCGAACGAATGCCATCATCTGCTCGTTGAGCCGAGAAAGCGGCTTGTGAATGCCAGGCGTATCAATGAAAATGGCCTGAGCGCCGGGGCGATTCGTAATGCCGAGAATCCGATTGCGGGTGGTCTGCGGAACCGGAGTGACAATAGAAACCTTTTCCGCCACGAGCGCGTTAATGAGCGTGCTCTTGCCGGCGTTGGGCCTGCCGACAATCGCCGCAAAGCCACACTTAAATTGATTGCCTTGAGACACGATTCTCTCCTCTTTCCAGGAAGACTCTCAAGAGGCTTCCTTACCATTATGGTCCCGGATGAGCCGTTTTGTCCGCGTCAGCGGCTTATCTTGACATTCACAAGACCCTCGGATAATTTGGGACTGTGATCGTTGGCATTTCCTGCTTCCGGATTTCCCACCATTCTTTCGGACCGCCACTGCAAAGCGTTCAAATTCCCCTTGAGTGCCTTCGAGCTTGCCGACCCTTATGAAGAGCAACGTTAAAGTTGCCCGCGGAGTGGAAGACCTCTTCGGGACGCTCGACGAAAATCTGAAACTGTTGGAGAAATGGTTTCAGGTTTCAACGCACCTTTCCGACCAGACGCTGGAGATTGAGGGAGAAGAAGCGAACGTCAACCGGGTGCAGGGCTTTCTGAAGGATTACAACGACCTGGTTGAAGGTGGCGCGTGCTTTGATCCCGCGGACGTGCAATCCATCCTCCGCATTCTTTCCGAGGATCCCGAAGCAACGTTCAAAGGACTGGCGGAGGCGGGCCGGCCGCGGACGCTCGGGCGAAAAGCGGTTTCTCCCAAGAGCCTGAACCAGCGGCGGTATGTGGACGCCATCGAGCGGCACGATATGGTTTTTGGCATTGGGCCAGCCGGGACGGGAAAAACCTATCTTGCCATGGCCATGGCCGTGGACGCCCTGCTCACGCGCGAAGTGAGCCGGATTGTCCTGGCACGCCCGGCGGTGGAGGCTGGCGAACGCCTGGGCTTCCTGCCCGGCACTCTTCAGGAGAAAGTCGACCCTTACCTCCGCCCGCTCTATGACGCCCTTTATGACTTCCTTGACCCCGACCGCGTCGAGCGATATATCGAGAAAAACGTGATTGAGATTGCTCCCATCGCGTTCATGCGCGGTCGCACGCTGAACGACGCATTTGTCATTCTCGACGAGGCCCAGAACACGACCAGCGAGCAGATGAAAATGTTTCTCACCCGCCTGGGCTTCAATTCAAAGGCCGTGATCACCGGCGACGTCACGCAGATCGATCTGCCGAACGGAAAGCGCTCCGGACTGGTTGAGGCAGTGGAGGTGGTGGCCAAAGTGGAAGGCATCAGCTTCATCTACTTCAATGAATGGGACGTGGTGCGGCACAGCCTGGTGCAGCGCATCATTCGAGCCTATGAAAGTTACGATCAGGCCCGCGCGGCAAATGGCGGCCCGCGACCCGGTCAGGAGGAATCGTCCGCTTACTCGTGATTGCGAACCACCAAAACCGTGTCTCACTCCGGATGAGGGCCTTGTCTCTTTTTGCCGGTAAAGCGAGCGCCTGCTTGCGCCTGGGCCACAGGCATTTCAACGTGGCGCTGGTGGCTGATGCCGAAATGAAGCGCCTAAACCGGATCTTCCGCGGGAAGAATGCGACGACGGATGTCCTATCGTTTCCTTGGAAC
>JASHTR010000485.1 GCA_030040455.1 Terriglobia bacterium
AGGCGTAAGCTTGGAGGCCTTGTTGGGTGAAGTCCTCGAATAAAGAGCCGTGGACGTCGTTGGTCCCGCTCTTGATCGTGACATTGACGAACGCTCCGCCAGCAGATTGGTCGCCTTCAAACGAGCTCGTTGCAATACTCACGTTTGCAATAGATTCGAGCGAAGGAACGTACATGCTTACGTCCGTAGAGGCGTAATCGACTGTTGCGGCGCCGTCAATGAAGGTGACAGTCCCATCTTCTTGTCCGCCATTTACATCAAAAGCAAGAGATCGCGAAGGATTAGCGCCGAAAGAGTGGGAAGTTTGCGGCGGCGACGAACCCGGAAGGGTAGTGTAAAGCATCTGGTAATTACGACCGATATTCACAGGAACGTTTGCCAGCAGGTTCCCGCTGAGCTCGTTTTCCACGTCGGCCCGGTCCGTCTGCAAAGCTGCCGGGTTTGTCGTAACCGTGACGGTTTGCTTGGTTTGGCCCACAGCCAGGGTCGCATCAACTCGTACGACCGTCTGGACCGTCAGCACGACGCCTGTACGCGTATAGCTCTGAAAACCGGACGCACTAACGGTGACCGCATAAGTTCCCGGCATCAGGTCAGGGAAGCTGTATTCGCCAGCCGAATTGGTTGTCGTAGTATGAGTCACATGGGTATTCGTCTCCTCGGCGGTGACGGTAGCGCTTGGAACCGCCGCCTTGCTAGGATCGACTACGTTGCCAACGATCGAACCCCGAAGCAATTGCGCGGCGGCCGGGCCGGCGCATAGGAGGAGAGCGATTGCGGCTACACAACATGCCAATAATAGCCTTCGGCACGAAAGAACATCAGCACCGGCTGCCCACAGAGCTCCCCATGCGTTGGTGCGCTCGCCTCGTGCCCGGGAATCGCGAAATGATCGCCCTCCAATCGGCTTTCGTCTATCTTCCGATCTAACTTCATATCTCTGAATAGAAGACTTCTGATATTTCCAAATGAGTTTCATATTAATCTCCCGCTCGAGCACAAAGGCTGGTGTATCAGCTTCATATACGAAGCCTTCAGGTATGGAACTGATTCCACAGAATGTTTATCAGGCCCAGGAATGCTTGTCAAGAGATTTTGTTGAGAATTTTGTCGAACCTGCCGAGCCCCGATCCCGTCGATAACGCTGCAAAGATTCTCGAAGCGGACCTTCGTGCGAATGAGCAGAGAATCCAGGCCAGAGGTCACTCCGCCCCACATTGCTCTCGAAGATCTTTTTACGGCTTTTTGCAAGGAGCAGAAATCCACTCGCGTTTTAAATAGCGGAGGAAGGAAAACGCTTGCCCCCCAATGTCAGACAGTCGATGGATGACGTGCAATTAACTCGGGCTGGCGCTTGTCCGCGTGAGATCGCTCCCGGGCACGACGTCAATCTGGAGCAGAGGATCGGCCGCCGGCACGTAGCTGGCCGGCAGCCCCAGCTCCCCCCGCACAATGTTCGCTCCCTGCGCGATCGCACTCGTCTTGTAAAAAGCGATTTCGCGGTTCATCCCCTGCCGCCCAAAACCGCAATCGCTCGACACCACCAGCCGCTCCGCAGGAATGTATTTGAGCGCCTTGCGGATTTCCTTCGCCACTTCTTCCGGCCGGTCCGCCTGAAGCGTCCGATGGCTGACGACACCGATGGCAATCTTCTTCTTCAGGTCATGCTTCAGGGGCTCGAACAACTCAAGATCCCTCTGGTTGCGGTCTTTCATCTCGAGCGTCCACACGTCGCCCCGGCAGCGTTCGAGATAGATTTCGATGGAGTTTGCGTAGCTCGTGTTCTCCATGACGCGCTGCATGTTGGGATTGCCCCAACAGGTGTGAACCCATAATTCCACATCATCGAGCCCCTGAACTTCACGATTAAATGCCTCGGCCAGAAATTTGAGTTCTTCGCAGTCTTTGCCATAAGTGTTTGCCGTGAAGTGGAATGCCGGCTCTTCCGTCTGAATGCACCGACAGCCAGCGTCGCGCAGGGCCAGGAGTTCCTTATTCATGGCTTCAGCCATGTCCCAGATCACTTGCCGCTTGTCCTTATATTGCGGCGTATCGATATCCAGGAAGAAAACCATCGCCTGCGAGCAGCAGGTGCCGAACTTAATCGGCTTGCGCGTTTTCGACTGCGCAATGCGCCACAGCTTTGCATAATCCAGCGGGCGGTATTCGATCTTGCCAACGATGCGCGGCCAACGCCAGCCCGTGTAAATCTCATTCAATAGCGTGCCTGGAGGATGACGGCGCCACGGTGGCATATTCTCCTCCGGCTGCAACGTGTCTCCTTCAAAGCCCTCCCATCGTTGCAGAGGATAGTGATGCCAGCTACGACCTGCCAAGTCCTCATCCACATGGAAGTCACCATGGGTCAGGATGTCGATTCCCGCGCGCTCCTGGTCGCCCATCACCACCGCCATGGCGTCTTGGAACTTCTCCCGAAAGCGCACGTCGAGCATGCAGGTATCCAGCGGGCGACCCCACATACTCACATCGAACCAGCGCGGGCGCGGAAACGATCCGGTGACAGTGGTTGGCAAAACCAAATTCTGAGTTGCAGTGAACATGGGCTCCTCCAGCCGCGAAATTCTATAGCACGAGGCTTGCAGCGTCAAGCAAGTTTGAATGTTTCATGTCCTAACCTGTATTACACGGAAACGAAAAAGCTCTCAACCGAGATCCGGCCGTCGTGCCTCGCCGTGTTTCCGCTGCTCCAGAGGCTCGTTGTGTCAGTGCAAGCAGGCGTTCATATCATAAAGCTCTAACACTTTCGCGCCTGACGAGTTCCGTGGAGAGGATACGCTTGGTATAAGGCGGTCCCGGGCGGTGCAATTTCTCGAGCAACAGCTTCATCAGCGCCTCCCCAACCTGTTCTTTGTGAACCCTGACCGTGGTCAGCGGCGGATCCATAAGCCTTGCCTCCTCCCGATCGTCGAATCCCACCAGGCTGACGTTTTCCGGCACGCTCGAGCCTCTGCGGGTCAAGGCCCGCCACACCCCATACGCCACATCATCGTTGCCCGCTAAAATGGCGGTCGGAAGCGGCTTGAGTCCCAACAGCCGGGAGACCGCGTACTCGCCGTATTCTGGAAAGCCGTGGTCCTCTTTGGAGGTCATTCCAGCGGGAGAAAGTTTTGCCGCGCGCATGGCTGCGAGATACCCGCGATAGCGTTGGTTAAACCAAGGATAGGAAACATCCCCCACAAAAAAGATGCGTCGGTGCCCAAGGCTGACGAGGTACTCCGTCGCTTCATTCGCCCCTTTGTATTCATCAAACGCGACCAGGTCATAGTCGCCCACGTCCCGGCTTGCCACGACGTTATTGCCGAGCGCCACGAACGGGATGTGCAGATCCTGGATGCGCTTCAGGAAATTGCCGTACACCAGCCCCGTCAAAATCAGGCCATCCACCCAGCCACGTTCCTGGAGGATCAGCGGGATGGGGATCCGGCCTGCGGGAGTCGAAGGGCCATAATGCATGGACGCGTAAATCACGTGCTGCTTAAGCGCGCTAGCGCAGTTTTCCACTCCTTGTAGCACGTGGGCGTGAAACGAGTGCATGAAAGCACGGTTGCTCATCAAAAAGCACACCATGCCAGAGCGCCGCCGCAAAATCCGCCGGGCCTGCGCATGCGGACGGAAGTCCAGACGCCGCATGGCAGTCAGCACGCGCTCACGCGTCCCAGCGCTCACGTAGACGCGTTCATTCAAAACGCGCGAGACCGTACCCACCCCCACGCCCGCTTCCCGCGCAACGTCCCGGATCGTCACATGTTCTGGAACTGGTTTTATCTCCATTCCTCAACCGTAGCTGATCACGAAAAATGCAGCCCCCCCTTATCCTCGGACATCTTCATGCGGCAGCATACCATAACCATAATATATCTCAGGGAAGATTCAGAGAAACCTTTGATCTGAAGGCCCCCGGATGCGGCAGAACTATTCCAAGGCATTACTTTACTATGAAGCAGATCTTCTTTGACCCGACATTTTCGGCGAGAGTAAGGCTCTGGAAATGATTCCAGATGATGTATATTCATAGTGTACCGCAATGGACGGATCATCAGGCAGGCTGCACTCACCCCCCACAAGCGGGGACCGAAGCCACGGCCCAATGGCAGTAAGGCGCGCTAGTACGCTAGCCGTTGGACTCATGGCCCGACGGCCTTTGAGGCGGCCCAACCCATCAAGCCACCCGCTTTGCGGGGGTGTCTGACTTATTTCTTCAGTAGAGACATCAACCGCACGGGCCGGACGTTCGGAGGCCGGTTGTGTACACAATTCAGGCTATAACGAGGTTCAGTGTCCGCAACGCCGGTTGATTTTCTCACACCCCCTCGCCGCTTCTACGGGCGGCGCATCATCGCGACCTCAATTCTAACCTTTGGAATCGCCGTCGGGGTCCCCTACTACAACATTCCGTTCTTCTACGACTATTTTCAGAAGTCGTTTCACTGGAGTCTGAGCGAGATCACACTGGGGTTTCCGATCGCCGCAGTACTGACGCTTTGGGTGGGGCCTCTCATCATCCCGCGATTCAGCGCGCGCAAGCTGGTGGTGGTGGGATCGGGCACGACGGCACTCGCGTTTTTTGGCTTCGCCGAGATGAACGGCGCGCTCCTGTTCTACTTCGTTCTCTACTTCGTCTACATGGTCGGCTATTTGCTTTCGGGGCCAATTCCGCATCAGATTCTGGTCTCCTACTGGTACCAGAAAAAGCGAGGTCGCGCCATGGGGATCGTTTACGTAGGTGTGGGACTGTGCGGCGGCC
>JASHTR010000486.1 GCA_030040455.1 Terriglobia bacterium
CCCTTCGACGGGCGCGCTTTGCTCTGCCCAATGGCAAGCTTCAGGGGACGATCGTTGCCGACTCCATAGGCTCCACGTACCTTGCGCGCGGTGACGTGGCTTTTCTGAATATCGGGGCGAACCAAAACGTCCGGCCCGGCCAAGCCTACCGGATTTATGCCATCTCTCGGAATAACATCGTTATGGGACTGGAGGGGATCATCCCGCGGATGCCATCAGAACCCCGGGAAACGATCGGGGAAATGATTATTCTGCACGTCCAGGAAAAATCCTCGGTGGGAATTATCGTCCAGAGCTGGCGCGAGATTTCAGTGGGCGACGGAGTAGAGTTGGAATGACCCGTTTTCCCAAACCAAGACGTCCAATGAGATAATCAGGAGAGAGAAGTCTCGATGACGGACGGCATTTCTTCGGGCCAGAAGACATATCGCCTTTCGGGGACCGACGCGGAAACAGGCGCCCGGCGCTGGGAGGAGCGTATCCGCGCTGCCCGCCGCGCCAGCAAGGGCGTGCGATATCCAGACGCGGAGGCCGAGTTAAGGACTGCGCTTACAGAAATTGAACCACTCGGCTACCAGGACCTGCGATTCGCCACAACACTGAGCGAGCTCGCGGAGGTTTATCGCGTGCAGGGCCGTTACGAAGAGGCGGAACAGCTCTTTCTTTACGCTCTCACCTTGCGCCAGGAAACTGCGAACACCATCGAGGCCGCGCAGGCGATGAACAACCTCGCCGCGCTTTACGCCGCGCAGGAGAAGTTCGATAAGGCAGAGCATTACTACCGCCGCGCGCTGGAGATTGCGGAAAGCGTTCTTCAGCCGGAAGACCCGGCGGTGGGAGCAAGCCTCAATAACCTCGCCCTCCTTTATAAGACCCAGAATAACTTTGCCGACGCTCTCCCGCTTTTCGAGCGTGCCCTGAAAATCTGGCTGAAGGCATTTGGCCCGGAGCATCCTCTGATCGCGACGATTCTCAACAATCTGGGGGCCGTCTGCCACGCGCAGGAAAACCGAGGTGAAGCCGAGGCGCTTTTCCGGCAGTCTTTAGCCATCAAGGAAAAGGCTCTGGGCCCTGGGCATCCCGAGGTCGCAACGGTCCTGATTAACCTGGCGGAAGTTTGCGCGGAAGAACAACGGTTCGGTGATGCAAAGCCTCTCTTGGAGCGCGCATTCGCCATCGACGAGGCGGCGTGGGGAGCCGAGCATCCCGAGGTGGCCAGGGATCTGACCCGGCTGGCTTTTTTATGCGAAGCCGAAGGAAATTACAACGAAGCAGAGCGGCTCTATCGCCGCGCTTTGGAAATCCGCGAAAAGGTGCTGAGGCCAGATCACCCCCAGGTCAGCAAGGTGCGGGACAAACTTGCCGAGATTTGTCGCCTTCAGGGCCGGACGGAGGAGGCAAGCCGGCACATCGATCGCGTGGCTTCCCTTCACCAGAATCCCCCTCCTGCCGCATCCGTCGAGAAAACGAGCGCCGAGCCCTCGCCGGTGGCAACGGAGAGCTCATGCCGCCCTGCAGCCCCTGCAACGCATCAAGATCACAAACAAGTCATTCCCACACAAGCTGAGGTACCCGCGAAGGCGGAGAGAAGCATACCCGGGAGTGACGGCCAAGTGCAGGGGCAAGAGGCTATTCTGATTCCCGCTGCAACGCTGGATACGACCCTGCCCGCCGCGGCGCGCAGCCTGATTGAGCTGGCCGAGCGATACGCCGGAGAGGGAAAGCTGGTAGAGGCAGAGAAGCTTTACGAAGGAGTCTTTGAGATTGAGCGCTCGACGGCGGGCCCGATCAGCGCTCCCGCCGCAGCAACTGCAAATAACCTGGGTTCCATCTTCAAGGCGCAAGGTAAAAGCCGCGAAGCCGCTCGGATGTTTCAGACGTCGCTGGCGATCTGGCTCCAACTGTTTGGTCCCGATCATCCTGCCGTTGCATCAACCTTAAATAACCTTGCCACCGTCTGCTCGGGAGAAGGCAAGCGGCAGGAAGCGGAGGCTCTCTACAAGCAGTCATTAGAAATTTGCAGGCGGACGGCAAAACCCGGCGACCCGCAGTTGCAGCGGGTAATGAACAACCTGGCCGCGCTCCATAACGCCAGATAACCCTCCTCCATAAACAGAAGACAAAAAAGCAACGGCGGTTGTCATGCTGGGTCCCTTCGGCTCTCATTCTGAGCGGAGCAGAAGCCTGCCAGGTTTGTAGCGCAGGGCCCGCCTTTGGCCCTGCGGTTTTTCAAGGACCGTGACGCGTGGTTCGTGATTCGAACCACGAAACACGAATCACGGCTTTTGAAAAGCCGCAGCGTTACAAGGTGAACGCTGCGCTACCTCCTTCTGCGAACTGTGCGCGGCGGCATGGCGGAACCGCCTCTGATGGCACTACTCGCCACCTCCGTCTTCCGGCGGCGTGATGACGATAAACGCCGGGATGCCTTGGTGGACCACGCGCAGCAGCGTTTGGCCTGTGGCTTCAGCAGCAAGCCGGTTGAAGTCTCCGACGTTGCTCACCGAATGACGGTTGATGCTCATGATGACGTCACCTTGGGAGAGGCCAGCCTGGCCGGCCGGGCTGTTGGGATCGATGTTCGCGATCACCACGCCTGTGACGTTCTCAGGCAGGTTCAACTGCTGGCGAATCGAAGACGTAAGGTTCTGAACGGAAATGCCTTGCAACGTGCTCTGATGGGGGGCCTTGCTGACACCCACATTGCCAGCCTGGCCGGCATTCGCGGGTAGTTCAGCGAGCTTCATGTGAATGGTCATGGGCTTGCCATCCCGTAGAATGTCCAAGGTGATTTCTGTTCCCGGACTGCTTTCTGCCACCATGAATTGCAGGTCGGAAGGTCCGCTGACCGTTCCGCCGTTCAGCTTCCGGATCACGTCGCCGGGCTTGAGGCCGGCTTGGGCGGCCGGCGTCCCCGGCTCAACGTCCTGAACGAGCGCGCCATTGAGGTCCGGCACGTCAAATTGTTTGGCCAAGCCGGGGTCGAGAGGCCCAATACGAACTCCCATGTAACCCCGCGTGACCTTGCCACTTTTAATAAGATCATTCATGACGTGCTTGACGGTGGTGGAAGGAATGGCAAACCCGATGCCGATGAAGCCGCCGGACCCATCGGGGCCTGAGTTGCCGCTCAAAATGGCCGTATTGATTCCAACCACTTGTCCGTGGATATTCACTAACGCTCCCCCGGAGTTACCGGGGTTGATGGCGGCGTCGGTCTGGATAAAGTTCTCATAGTTTTCAATCCCCAAGCCGGTGCGGCCGAGCGCGCTCACGATTCCCTTGGTGACGGTAAAATCCAACCCGAAGGGATTGCCGAACGCCATCACCATGTCGCCGACGTGCAACGTGGAGGAATCACCCCAGGAGGCAACAGGCAGGTTAGAAGCATCGATTTTTACCACGGCAATGTCGGTTTGCGGATCGGCGCCAATCACTCTGCCTTTGAAAACACGCCGGTCAAGCAGCATCACCCGAATCTCTGTGGCATGACGGATAACGTGATTGTTCGTGATGATGTAACCGTCCGGTGAGACAATCACGCCGCTGCCGAGCGCGCGCTCCCGCTGCTGCTGAGGGACGTTCGGGAACATATTGCCGAAGAACTGCCGGAAAAAGGGGTCCATAAAAAACGGGGATTGCTGCACCTGAACTACCTGGGTGGATTGAATGCTTACGATGGCGGGCTTGATGCTATCCACAATACGTTCGTAAGCCTGGTTCATGCCGGCAAGGTCCTGAATGTCCGCTCCACTCAGGCCGTCGCCGTTCGCCAGCACAAAATCGTTGGCGCGACGATCGTAATGAAGAACGACCGAAAAGGCCAAGAGCAACACGCCAATGCAGGTAAGGCTGAGGCCCAGTAAGTTCTCACGTAGAAACTGCCTGTTGATTCGTCGCATAATTTTTTCTCCTTAATTCTAATGAAGCGCTCGCGGGAAAGGCGCGCCCTCGCACATAGTCCAAAAACTCCTTGGGCCGTCATTCTGAGCTCGGACGCCACGAGCATCCGGCTCACCACAGTGCATGAAAATGCCTGGATTCCCACTTATCCGGAAATGACGCCCGGTATCACCTCCGCACAAGCGGTTTCTTCTTCGCTCCGCATCGCCACCCTATTACTTAGACGCTCGAGGACGGTCCACGTAAGACACATGGGCAGCGGGTGATCGCCCCGAACGGCCGATGCCCCGTATCTATAATCTTATTACAGGGAAGCACGCACTTCCACGCGCGTTCCGTCATCAGCGGTTCTTACGCCTTTTCGTGAGGAGATGCATATTTTCCAACGTCCTGATCCACGCGGAAAAATTCATCAACTGCGGGTGTTGCATGGGCACATGGCCGGCTGCGAGCTGTCGTCTTTCGTTACGACACGGGGATGGCGCTTCCAGAAGTCTTCTCAACCGCCCTGCCTACTTAGGATGCAGGCGCTGGGCAGGAGGGTTTTCCGAGACCCTCGGCAATAGTCCGTCGGGAGGCATTTAGGGGTACACTCTAAAGCATGGCCGGGAATTCCACGCACACCAGCGACGTAATCATCGTGGGGGGCGGGTTGATCGGTTGCTCCATTGCCCTCCGGCTCGCGCAGCAGAAAATTCGCGTTCGTGTTGTTGAGCGCGGCGAACCGGGAGCCGAGGCCAGCAGCGCTGGAGCCGGTATGATCGCCCCACAGGGTGAGACGGTGGAGGTGGATGAATACTTCCGGTTTTGTGCGGCGAGCCGCGACCTCTATCCCGACTTCGTCCGCGAAGTTGAGGAGATCAGCGCTCAGCCCGTCAACTTCCGGCGCGATGGGGCGCTGATGGTCGCACTCGGCGGCCAGCGAAATCTTGACTCTATCTTCCAGGGACAGACTCGCGCGGGCCTTCCTCTGCAGCGGCTCACGCCCGGCGAGGCTCAGCACCGTCTGCCACAACTCTCCCCGGAGGTCTCGGACGCGCTGTGGATCGGCGGCGACTATTCGCTTGATAATGAGTTGCTGGCGCGCGCCCTTGCCGAGGCGTGCCGGAAGCTGGGCGTCACCTTCAACACCCACACCGCGACGGAAAGATTTATCACTCGCAACAGCAGCGTGGAAGCTATAGAGACGGCGCCGGGGGAAATTCGCTATTCTGCTGGTGAGTTCGTGCTTGCCGCCGGGGCATGGTCCGGCGGGATTGCCCGATCGGTGGGGATTTCGCTTCCCATCGAACCCTGCCGCGGGCAGATGATTGAATTCGACGGGGCCAGGGATTTCCCGCATCCGGTCCGTGCGGGTCACCACTACCTCGTTCCGCGCTCGGAGGGGAGAATCATTGCCGGCAGCACGATGGAATATGCGGGCTACGAAAAGGCGGTGACCGGGGAGGGGCTCCTTGCGATTCTCAAAGGGGTGAGCTCGATTGCTCCATTTACAAGGACCCTTCGTTTCCGGCGTGCCTGGGCGGGGTTGAGGCCGGACACCAAGGATCACCGGCCGATTCTAGGGCGTGGAGGACTGCAAAATC